>JAZSLE010000203.1:0-9849 GCA_045535215.1 Eubacteriales bacterium | reverse complement strand
ATAATTCCAATAAAATCCCGCAGTGGTATTCAAGCAAAAAGCAACTGCAATCAGCTGTATGCTGATTGCAGTTGTTTTTATCTAAATACTACACCAGTGCTTCTGCCATCTCTTTTGACTCATCCGCATCGGCGTTTATCTCCTCGGGCGAACGGAACGTAGGCACCACCTTATGAAGTGCTTCTTTTACTGTATCGTCATCACCCGTATCCACCGCACGGCGAAGGCACTCCAGCCTCTCCTCAAGCTCCTCCGTCGTCAAAGACGTATCCGTTTCCGTAAATATAAGCTCATTAGCCGTTTTGCCAAGGTTCTCGCCCCTTACGAGCAATTCCTCATAAAGCTTTTCACCCGGACGCAAGCCCATCTCAACGATATCAATATCCTTGTACGGCTCGTATCCCGACAGTCTGATCATATTTTCGGCAAGCTCAAGTATTTTAATAGGCTTACCCATATCAAGCACGAACAGCTCTCCCTTCTCCGCAAACGCGCCCGCCTCAAGAACGAGCTGGGATGCCTCGGGAATAGTCATAAAGTATCTGATTATGCGCTTGTCCGTTATGGTAATGGGGCCTCCGTTCTCTATCTGCTTCTTGAACAAGGGGATGACCGATCCGTTAGAGCCGAGAACGTTTCCGAATCTTACGGCCGCAAACGAGGTCTTACTGTCTGTCCTGCACTGGATGATCATCTCGCACATACGCTTGGAAGCACCCATAACGTTGGTAGGGTTTACCGCCTTATCCGTAGATATAAGTATAAACTTACCGACTCCGTGCTTCTCCGCCATATCCGCAACGTTGTAAGTACCGAGAACGTTGTTCTTTATCGCCTCGCAAGCGGAATGCTCCATAAGAGGAACGTGCTTGTGCGCCGCCGCGTGGAATACTATGTCGGGATGATACTCAGCAAATATACTGTCTATTCTTACACGGTCTCTTACCGAGGCTATCTCCACCTCAAGATCAAGAGAATCGCCGTATTCGATCTTCAGCTCCTGCTGTATCGCATACGCATTATTTTCATAGATATCAAGAATAATAAGCTTTTTCGGGAACGCCTTTGCTATCTGTCTGCAAAGCTCACTTCCGATAGATCCTCCTCCACCGGTAACCATTACTACCTTGTCGCGGTAGAAGTCCATCGTGCGGTCGTTGTTGATGCTTACGACACTGCGGAAGAGCAGGTCTTCTATGTGGAACTCACGAAGAACTCGCTTTCCGGATGAATTCTTCTTATCGTTGAGCGGAAAATCGTAAAGCTTTACCTTGCATCCGATAGACGAATAAAGTTCGTACTTTTCACGCGCACTTTCGTTTGAAATGTTCGGTATTGCTACGAATATCTCCTGTACGGGCATACTCTTGAGCATTTCTACCGTCTTTTCCGACTCTGCATATACCTTAAGACCGCTTATCTCCGCGCCTATCTTGTCCTTACTGCTGTCAATAAAGAGCAACGGCTTATAATGTGAACGCACGTTGCAAAGAAGCTCGTCTGCAAGAAGAACACCTATCTGTCCCGCACCGACGATAGCAACGCCTATCTTGTGGCGCTCATTTTCAATGTAGTCGGACTGATGAAGATTGCTTCTTCTGTACATACACTGATAAAGAAGTCTCGTAAATATCGTGGAAAGACAGAACAAAGAAACTATAGACACGTTAAGCCATGCGCCTATATACGCATTTGAGAACCAGGATATGCAAAATGCTATGCATCCGCCGGTCATATCCGACACCATCATCATTATATATTCCTGAAAGTTCGCGTAACGCCATATGTATCTGTACGTCTTAAACGCAAAGCGCGATATCGTAAGACACAGGAAGAAGATGATAGCATTGATTACTGTTTTTCTGACATCGGATACAAGATGTCCCGTATCCATATTCATCGTTATCAAAACAGCAACGCAAAAAACGGCTGCGAAGCACACCGTATCTATCAAATACAAAAGTAATTTACGCTTAGGACCGACTAATCCCTTGATCTTTTCAACTACAGACATAACAATACCTTTCGTGTATTTTTTGATCATAGATTCAAATTTAAGGTTTCCCGATTATTAATTATATCACATTATTCAACATTTGTCAATATAAAAGGTCAAACTATGGTATTTTCGTTATTGACAACGAAAAAAAAAAGTGGTATAATATTCTCAAATTCTTCAGGAGGTAAATTTATGAACTGGTTTTTATTTTCAATCGTAGCACTTCTCTGCTGGAGTGGCTCCGACCTTTTCTCAAAGATTGGTTGCCGCGATTCCGCTGATAAGTACTCACAATTCAAGATGGTGACCGCCGTCGGTGTCGTTATGGGATTACACGCCCTATACGAAATTTTCTTTAACAGAGTTGAAATATCCTTTGACATTATCATAACCTACCTTCCCGTTTCGCTCCTCTACATCCTTTCAATGACGCTTGGATACGTCGGACTCAGATATATTGAGCTTTCGGTATCCTCTCCCGTCTGCAACGCTTCCGGTGCTATCGTCGCAATACTGTCGATCTTTATGTTCGGATTTTCAAACGTTGAAAATCTCGGTCTTCAGCTCGCGGCTATCGTATGTGTCTGCGTAGGTGTTATCGGTCTCGGTATAGTTGAATACCGCGAGGACGACGCCGCAAGACTCGCAAGACAGAGCGCGTCAAACTATAAGTACTCAAAGTCATGGCTCGCACTTGCTCTTCCCATAGCATATTGCTTGCTTGACGCCGCCGGCTCCTTCTCGGATGCAGTGGTGCTTGACGTATTCCACCTTGATTTCATTCAGAACAACGTTGCTCCCGAATTCAGCCACCTCTTCGCCGAGGGCATTCCCGAAACCTTCGAGGGCCTTATTTCTGCAGATAAGATACCCGAGCTTGATGCATTCGTTACCGAAATGGAGGAGGCATCCGCCGCTTCCGCAAACGTTGCGTACGAGCTTACATTCCTTTTTATGGGTGTAATTGCATTTGCAATAACTCTTGTAGGATTCTTCAAAAAGAAGCACACCTACTCGGTAAAGAACGAGCCTGCAAAATACGTAGGCGCCATTTTCGAGACTGCAGGACAGTTTGCATACATATTTGCACTTGCAGACGCTGAGCACGTTATGTTCTCCGCCCCCATCATTTCCTCGTACTGTGTTGTTTCGGTACTCTGGAGCAGAATATTCCTCAAGGAAAAGCTTTCAAAGTGGCATTATGCGGCAATAGCGATAACCGTTGTCGGCATAGCCATAATGGGCTTCCTCGATATCTGATAAAAGCAAACAAAAAGCATCCCGCGATCATCTGTCGCGGGATGCTTTTTATATTATCTCCTTAAGCCCGGAAAGGCAATCTATATTAAAATCGGCAATGGCGTCGGTATAGAGGTGCTCGGGATCGTAAAGGCATCCCTTTATGCCGGCATTGTGCCCAACGAATATATCTATATCACGGTCTCCGACCATAAGACAGCGCTCAGGGACAAGCGAGCATTTCTCCTTTAGCCAATTAAGCGCGGAAGGATCCGGCTTTGATGCAAAGCCCATTGAGTTATCCAACACGAACGTAAACTTATCAGCTATCTTAAACTTGTCAAGCAAAGCATAAACGACCTTGCCCGAGTGCGTATAAATGTAATTGCGCTTTCCCTTCTCCAACGCATAGTCAAGGATCTCACAAGCAAAGGGCATCAGCTTCTGCTCGTCAAGATATATCAAATCGTACTTATTCCAAAATTCATTACGTTTCTCGATTATATCATCATTGGGATAGTAATATTTCAAGGCAGTACCGATGTTTACCTTCAGCTTTTCGTAGGCGGTATCGTAATCAAACTCTATACCGTCGTCATCAAGCATCATTTTAAGTGATTTTACAAAAACGGGATACGAATCAAACAGTGTTCCGTCAAAATCATATATGATATCGTCAAACATTCACTGTTCCTCCGTCAATAGCTTCTCTTCTCGGGGAATCTGAAAACTCTGAAATTGAAGAATCCCGCAATATATCCGAGCGTGCAGGTAACTATCGACGGGATAGTAATAACGAACATTATCCACCAATGAGCGTTGAGCGCAACGTCCCCGATCTTAAACTGCAAAAGACCGATATAAGTTCCCTGCAGATAAAGACCTATTATGCGGAAAAGCTCTGCCGCGCCGTCTGCTCCGAAGAATACGCATATCATCGTAATAATAGCCAATAAGAAATTGGGAATGCTTGCAACAAGACCTATAAAGAATCCCGTCCAGAGATTCCTCTTCTTTTTTCCGTAATCAAAGCTGAGTCTGTCCTGCGAGCCGAATTTCCACGGATCGCTGTATATAAGAACAAGGTAGAACAAAACGGAAAATGCGGATACCGCATATACGAGCCAACCGTACTCCTCACCGTCAAGAGCGGACACAGATATCGCAAGCGAAACTCCGAAAAGAGCAAGCGCAAACTGAGTAACGAACATTTTCAGGCAGGAATAAAGATAATCCGAAAAAAACTTTTTCATTTCACACTCCATAAAGAAATATATCAATACAATAATTATATCAAAGATGGCGAATGTTTTCAAGTAGGTTGTATAAAAATTTACACTTTATCAACTAAAAACGTCCCCATATATACTATAATTATTATAGTAAACGGAAAACGGAGGTAGAAGGAATGGCAGGAAAGATAAAATACGAGGGATATCCGAGAATACTGCGCGACTTTGCATCGTATAAAAAGGTCGTTCAGGGCTGCTCGTCAAAAACTGTGGACGAGTATATGCTCGACCTTCGCACCTTCTTTCGCTACATCAAGCTCTCCGGCGTGGATTTCACCGAGGAGGAGTTCAATGAGACCGACATATCGGATGTCGATATAGAGCTGATATCTCAGATAAGAACGTCCGATATATACGAATTTCTTATGTTCATAGACTCGCAAAGACAGAATGCGACCGCCTCAAGAGCGCGTAAACTCTCCGCGATAAAGGCGCTCTTCAAATACCTCACCATTAAGGTAAATCTTCTCAGCGAAAATCCCGCAATAAACATAGAGTCTCCGAAAACAAGGAAGTCTTTGCCGAAGCATCTCAGCACCAATGAGGCAATCGAGCTTCTTGAAACGGTCAAAAACAACAAGGAAAACCCTCACGCTCTTCGCGACTACACGATACTCGTCCTATTTTTAGACTGCGGTAAGCGTTTGTCCGAGCTTGTAGGCATAGATACAAGCAGAATATCGCAGGACAGAAGATCACTCTCCGTCATCGGCAAGGGTAACAAGGAAAGAGTCATATACCTTAACGACACCTGCCGCGACGTTCTTTCGGATTATCTCGAGTACCGCCACGGGGAAAGATTCGTATCGGCCGATCCGAAGCCGCTCTTTCTCAGTAACCGTCTCACAAGAATAAGCCCGAAGACGGTTCAGTGGCTCGTCAAAAAGCATCTTAACGAGACCGGCCTTCAGGCAAAGAACTATTCAACGCATAAGCTCCGCCACACCGCCGCAACTCTTATGTATCAGACGGGCAAGGTGGACGTTCGAGTTCTTAAGGAGATACTCGGTCACGAGCAGCTGAATACTACACAGATATACACACACGTTGCAAACGAGGATATCGCACGCGCAATGCAGGAAAATCCTCTCAACCTCAACAAAAAGGACTAAAAAAGGACGGCAAATTTTTGCCGTCCTTTTTTATCAGAATCCGAAGTAATTCTTCGCATTGTTGTAGCAAATATCCGAAACGAGCTTTCCGACGCTCTGCATATCGTCGGGAATAAAGCCTCTGTCCATCCATTCTCCTATCATGTTGCAAAGTATACGTCTGAAATAGTCGTGTCTTGAATAGGAAAGGAAGGAGCGAGAATCGGTCTCCATACCTACAAACTTACCGAGAGGCATAAGCTCCGCATACGACTGAAGCTGTGCCTTCATTCCGTTGTACGTATCGTTGAACCACCATGCTATTCCCTGCGTTACGTAAGGAGCCGCGCTTCCGCCCTTACAGAATGCCCCCGATATTACCGAAACAGCGGCGTTATCATTGGGATTGAGTGAGTATATTATAGTTCTCGGAAGAAGATCCGCCTCCTCGAGATAGTTCAGCAGGAGAGCCGTATCTGTTATAAACGGAACTCCGCTTATGCTGTCGAATCCGCTATCCTTACCGATAGCCTTGAGCATCTTGACATTAGGGTTTCTCAATGCTCCGATGTGCCACTGCATTACCCATCCGCGGCGCTTGTATTCACCCGCAAGGAATCTCATAAGTTGAGTTGCAAGAAGAGTTACCTCATCCTCACCGATGCCGACGCCGTTATGCTCTATTGCCTTTACGAGTATCTCGTCCGCATGGAATTCGTCAGGCTTCTTGAATTTAAGAGCGGTATTGAAGCCGTGGTCGGCTGTCCGGCATCCGAGTCTGTCGAAGCGATCGAGTATTACGCGGAGTGCATCGTAAAGCGTTTCAAGGTTAGATACTTTAACTCCGGATGCATCCGATATACGTCCTATATAATCCGCATATCCCTTTACGTCGGAAGCAAGAAGTGCATCCGGTCTAAACGTGGGATATACCTTGAACGAGGTATTCTCGCGAGCTATCTGCTCGTGATATTCAAGAGAGTCCGCAGGATCGTCGGTCGTGCATATAACTCTTACGTCAAAGCGTTCTATAAGCTTTCTTGCACTCATCCGAGTATCCGCAATGTATTTTGACGTATAGCTCCAAATAGCGTCGCAGTTTTCGGGGCATATAACGTACCTGCAACCGAAGCTGTCCTTCAATTCAAGATGCGCCCAATGGTAAAGCGGATTGCCTATTAGAGAAGGCATGCACTCGCAGAACTTCTTGAATTTCTCGTAGTCGGAGGCGTCTCCCGTAATATATTTCTCGTCAACTCCGCAAGCGCGCATTGCTCTCCATTTGTAATGATCGCCCGCAAGCCAGATCTCTCCTATGTTCGTAAAATGCTTGTCCTCGGCTATCTCCTTCGGAGAAAGGTGACAGTGATAATCTATTATCGGCTGCTTTTCAGCAAAGCGCTTGTAAAGCGTTTTTGAAAAATCATTCTCAAGCAAAAAATCCTTATCGTTAAATTTCATGGCTATTTCCTTTCAATGAATGCTGTAATTACGCAATAATTGTATCATAGTCGCCTCGTTTTGTCAACCGATATTTAAACATTTTTAAAAAACATCGGAAAATATTTTTGAACGTATAGACAAATTCAGTTTATTGTGGTATAATATTATATTATATGGTCAAATCGAAACGGAGTACGCGATGAAGATAATAACGTTAAGCGAATATCCCTTTTTCGCGTGCTGCTATGCGGTCGTCGAAAACGGTACGGGAGTGATAATAGACCCTTGCGTCCCGGTCGAGCGTATCATTGAACTTGAAAAAGCAGAGCAGGTGCGCTTTACCCACATAATTATGACACACGGGCACTTCGACCACATCTCAAACCTCGACGAGATAAAGGAGCACACCGGAGCAGAGGTATGTATATCCCGCGAGGATGCTATAATGCTGTCCGACCCGATGGCAAACGCATCCGCTATGTTCAGAGGAATACCACATATATCCTGCAGCACAGCACCCGACCGATTCCTTTCGGACAACGACGAAATAGTCTGCGGAGATATTCACCTTGAGGTGATAGCATCACCCGGTCACAGTAAGGGAAGCATAATGCTTCTTTCGGGTGACAAGCTTTTCAGCGGTGACACTCTCTTTGACGGAAACTACGGAAGATACGATCTCTACGGCGGAGACAAGCAGGTCTTGTTCTCAACGCTGCGATCCGCATCCTCCTTCTGCGGAAAGGGTATAATGCTCTACCCCGGTCACGGTAACAGTGCTTCATTTGACGATGCCTATAAAAAAATAATGCGAATACTATAAATCTTTCAAGAAAGGTATAACAACATGGACAACAAACGTCTTGCAGAGCTTCTCTTTCCGGATGTGAACGAAACACCTGCCGATATCGATGCGCTCTTCCCTCCTCGCGAGCTTAAAGAGGGAGCTATAGTTTCACGTATAGCACCCAGCCCCACAGGCTTCGTGCATCTCGGCAACCTTGTTCAGGGACTTACGTCTGAAAGACTCACACACCAATCAAACGGCGTCCTTTTCCTCCGCGTTGAGGATACAGACGCAAAACGCGAGGTTCCCGGTGCTGTTGAGATACTCATAGAATCGCTCAAGCATTACAACATAAACTTTGACGAGGGCGCTACCGTTGACGGTGATTTCGGCAACTACGGTCCCTACCGTCAGAGACAGAGAAAAAGATACTATCACGTATACGCAAAGCACCTCGTTGAGCAAGGTATGGCATATCCTTGCTTCTGCACAGAGGAGGAGCTTGAGAAAATGCACGAGGAGCAGCAGGCTGAAAAGGCTAACTTCGGATACTTCGGAAAATGGGCAGTATGGCGTGACAGAAGCCTTGAGGAGATAGAGGCTCAGCTCGCACAGGGCAACTCCTGGGTACTACGCTTCAGATCCGAAGGAAGCATTGAAAACAAGATAAAGTTCATAGACCTTATAAAGGGCAACCTTGAAGTAACCGAGAACGATATCGACCACGTTCTTCTCAAATCCGACGGTATCCCCACCTACCACTTTGCACACGCGGTAGACGATCACCTTATGCACACGACTCACGTTGTAAGAGGAGACGAGTGGCTTTCTACCCTCCCCTTCCACATACAGCTCTTCCGTGCTCTCGGCTTCAAGCTTCCCAAGTACCTTCACATCGGTCCTCTCATGAAGATGGACGGCGAGTCAAAGAGAAAGCTTTCCAAGAGAAAGGACCCCGAGCTTGCACTCTCCTACTACAGATCCGAGGGATTCCCCTCCGAATCGGTATACGAATACCTCATGACCGTCCTCAACTCCAACTTTGAGGATTGGAGACGTGCAAATCCCGATGCGGATATAGACACCTTCAAGTTCTCATACAAGAAGATGAATCCTGCAGGCTCGCTTTTCGACTATGCAAAGCTCAAGGATGTCTCGAAGAACGTTATTTCCAAGATGTCCTCGGAAAAGGTATACGGTCTTGTTCTAGAATGGGCGAAGGAATTCGACACAGAGCTTGCCGCTCTTCTTGAGGCTGACAAGGACTTCGCACTCAGCATATTCTCTATCGGCAGAGGCGGAAAGAAGCCTAGAAAAGATATCGCGGTATGGAGTGAGGTAAGAGGATATCTTGACTTCTTCTACGACGAGATGTTCACAGTAAAGGATTCCTATCCGGAGACATTCTCTCCCGACACTGTAAAGCAAGTGCTTTCCGCCTATGCTGAAGCATACGCCGAAACAGACGACCAGAACGAGTGGTTCAACAACGTAAAGGCGGTCGGAGAAAAATTCGGATTTGCTTCGGATATGAAGCAGTACAAGGCAGAGCCCGAGAAGTTTGCAGGCTCGGTAGCCGACATAAGCATGTTCATCCGCCTTGCAGTGACAGGAAAACTCAATTCCCCCGACCTTTTCGCGGTAACTAAAATACTCGGAACGGACAGAGTAAAGGCTCGTATAAACAAAATGATAAGCTCACTTTAAGAACGTGAAAGGATTTTTACAATGGAAGAAATCAAAAACAATTTTATTCACGATATAATCGATGAGGATCTTAGAAACGACCCCAATCTTAAGATCCACACACGTTTTCCGCCCGAGCCGAACGGATATCTCCATATCGGAAGCGCAAAGGCGATAATGATAAACTACGAGACCGCTATGAAGTACGGCGGACAGTTCAACCTCAGATACGACGACACCAACCCGACAAAGGAGGACGTTGAATACGTCGACTCCATATACAAGGACCTTTGCTGGCTCGGTGCAACTCCT
>JAZSLE010000148.1:0-3791 GCA_045535215.1 Eubacteriales bacterium | reverse complement strand
CTACGAGGTTTATTTACAAACTACTTGCTCGCCTCTTCGATAGCAACTGCAACCGGGGCGGTCATACCAAGCCTCAAGGGCGTTACGATGATTTTCGGCATCCACATGCCATGTGAAAAAGACAAGTAAAAATCCACTTTTTACATTATGATATTTTGCTTCCTATATATTCCCGGGGTTACACCCATAACGGACTTGAAAACTCGGCAAAATGTTTTGGGCTCGCAGAGTCCCACCTTCAATGCTATTTCGGAAACGGGCATATTTGTATTACTTAAAAGATTGCATGCCACCTCGATGCGTTGCTTGTTCAACATATTATGAAAGGTATCGCCGGTTATACTTTTAAATATTTTGCAGAAATTGCTTTTTCCGTATCCCGATATCGCCCCGGCATCTTCTACTGTGATCTGCTCGGGATAGCGATAGTATATAAGGTCAAGTGCTTTATCTATGCTTTCAACCTTGAGCAGATCTTTGTTTCTGTGTTCCTTTCTCGCTTCGGATTTTTGCATCATTTCTATAAGATAACCGCATATTTTGTATAGGTTTCCCTGTATCAAAAGCTCGCAACGCTCATTTTTGCTTTCGCACTGCATTGCGGTCTCCGAAAACAGCTCTGCGAGATCTCTATGAGCCTTTTCATTCGGATCGAGCGCAAAAACAGGAGAATCAATGGAAATTTTTGAGAATTCGGTAAAGTGCCTTTTGAGAAAAGAAATGCCGATTATTATAGTTAGCACTTTTCGCTTTTTGTTAGAGACGTTTTTGTATTCGTGGGACACCATAGGTCCAACGAGGGAGAATTGTCCTTCGCCGGCGGTATAGCTTTTTTTGTCAATGATAACGTTAAAACTCTCTGCAAGACAGTAATTTATCTCTATATCTCCATGGCGGTGCTCACCAAAATTGCCCAGTGATCCAACTCTCGCTACATAAGGAGAAGTGCTTTCAAGAATGCTTTGATAAAACATTTTCTCACCTCCATAGTGAATGATAACACAAATCGGATTTTTTGTCAATCGAAAACGTGAATTTTTGGGTATTTTGTGAGAATTTAAGCTCTTGAAAAGAAAATTTGAAATTGTTATAATTAAGAAAAAAGGAGGGGTGAAAAAATGCTTGGCATTCAGTTGTACACCGTTCGTGACAAAATGCTTGACAGAAGCAGCATTCGCGATACTTTAGTTAGAATTAAACAAATAGGATATGAGTGCGTTCAGCTTGCAAGCTCAGTTGAAAAGATGGAGATTACCGCCAATGTCTGCAAGGAAATAGGACTTAGTGCCGTGGGCCTTCTTTGCAACATTGATATGTGTGAGACGGCCGGCGATAAGCTCTTTGAAATCGCAAGAATATGCGGAGCAAAGGATATAGGTATAAGCTCGTCTATCAAGAACGAGGATGAGGCGGAGGAGCTTATCCGCCGAGCCAATGCCTTTGCAAAAAAAGCAAGAGCAAGCGGATTTTCATTTTCTTATCACAATCACAGCAACGAGTTCATACGAGGGAATAACGGAAAAACACTTATTGAGCTTCTTATTGAGGGCTTTGATAGCGAGCTTGTCGATTTTATGCCCGATACTTATTGGATCCAGCACGGGGGCGCTGATGTCAGAGCCTTTCTTGAGATCCTTGACGGAAGAGTAAATATACTGCACCTGAAGGATATGAAGCGCACGCCCGCGGGCCCGACCTTTGCCGAAATAGGCGTCGGAAATATTAACTTTAAGGGCATATCCGAGGTTGCAGAGAGGATCGGAGTTGAGCATTACATCGTTGAGCAGGATGAATGCGACACGGATTCGCTTATATCTGCCGCCATAAGCTACGAGTATATGAGAAATAATATATTTGGGGAGGTGTGATCGTGAGCGAAAAACTGTTTCTCGGTGTCTCAAGGGTCAACATAACTCCTGAGGTTGGCGGAAATCTTTACGGCTACACGCCCGACGTTATTTCGGAATCTGTGCATGATGATCTTGCCGCTATCGCCTTTTACTTCAAATGTGGGGCAACGGAGGCGTTAATGCTCAGCCTTTCTCTTTGCTTATTGAATACGGGACTATCGAACGAAATATTGTCCTTAATAGAGAAAAGATACGGTATACCGAGAGGAAACTGCATAATACACTGTACCCACACCCATTCGGGACCTAACACAGCGGGAGCGTTCGGATGGGGCGATATTGACAGAAGGTATTGTAATGAGATATTGCTTCCCGGCATTATGCAGGCAGTGGGCGAGGCTAAAAAAAGCCCCGTTTCGGTAAAAATGGGGCTTGCCGTGGGAGACAGCTCTATAGGCGTGAACAGGCGGCAGTTGAATTCTCAAAATAAGACAATGTTAGGTCAAAATCCGTGGGGACCTTATGATCCGAAAATGACCGTCATTTCCTTTGCTGATGAGGACGGAATAGTTGTGGCGAATATAGTTCACTACGGTATGCACGGAACGTGCGCCGGGAAAAATCACGAAATATCTCGCGACTGGTCGGGCGTGATGATCGATGAGGTAGAGCGTGTGAGTGGAGCTGTAACCGCATTTTTTAACGGTGCCGAGGGCGACGTGGGACCGAGGCTCACAAATGAAAAAACAACGGGAGATATAACGTACGTCGAAGAACACGGCGCGCTTGCCTCCGCCGATGCTCTGAGAATATATAAAATGATCACCGATTATCATGAGGTGACGCTTTCGGCTTTTGAGGGAAGTGTAAATATACCGCTTAATAAACGGATAGATTACCAAACCGCAAAGGAAGAGTATGAAAAATATAATCAGAACACGGTCAATATAGGCGCACAGACTGCGCAGTATTACAAAACGCAGATGGAGCTGTATGAGAACGGCTATGTCGACAAGGAATACAGAACCCTTCCTCAAACGATAATACGAATCGGTGACGTTGCATTCGTTTCCTTCCCATATGAGATCTTTTCCGAGATCGCCATGCGTATAGCCGCCGAAAAGAAGCTACCGCATACGCTTTCGCTTTCCAACACCAATGGAAGTGAAGGATATTTCGTTACCGAGAGTGAGATCTGCCGAGGCGGATACGAGATAGATATGTTCAAAACGGGATACGTTCAGCCCTATGCGAACAACGCCGATTGGCATTTGGTCAAGGAAACACTTAGCAATCTTGATAAACTTAACGAAGGAGAATAAAAATGTACAGAATAGGACAGGAAGAAATCGATGCTGTAGCGAGAGTGCTGGAAACCAGAGCGCTTTTTAAGATAAACAGCAAAGGACAGGATGCGATGTACGCCGAAGAAGAAATGAAGGAAAAATTCGGAACAAAGCACGCTCTTTTGATGACAAGCGGTCACGCTGCGCTTACATCGGCATTAGTGGGCATGGGGATAGGTCCCGGAGACGAGGTCATAGTACCCGCATACACCTACATATCAAGTGCGATGGCTGTTGTTGCGGTAGGTGCTATGCCCGTCATCGTTGAGGTGGACGATACTCTCACGCTCTCTCCCAAAGCCTTTGAGGCGGCTATAACCCAGAATACAAAAGCGGTAATTCCCGTGCATATTCAGGGATTTCCTTGCAGGATGGACAAAATATGCGAGATAGCAAAAAAGAAAGGAATAAAGGTTCTTGAGGATGCCTGTCAAGCCGACGGCGGAAGCTTTGGCGGCAAGCGGCTCGGTACTATCGGAGATGCGGGAGCACTCAGCTTTAACTATTATAAAATTATTACCGCCGGAGAGGGAGGCGCGCTTTTGACCGACGATAAAGTGCTGTTCGAGCGAGCGCTTATATATCACGACAGCGG
>JAZSLE010000145.1:0-4524 GCA_045535215.1 Eubacteriales bacterium | reverse complement strand
AAGCCCCTTGAGGGGTTTGGGGTGGTGGAATTGTATTATTTCAAAGTTATGACTGCCGCCATTTTTTCACCGTTGCGGTAGTATTCAAGCGTGATGGTATCGCCGACAGTCTTCTTCATGAGAACGTCCTGAACGACCTCGATCGCGGTCACCTTGCGTCCGTCAACACTGTATATCGTATCACCGACAGAGATCGTTCCCTCTGCGGACGAGCCCGCAACCACCTCGGAAACGTAAAATCCGTCGTATTCGGCAGGCTTGTTCGTCACGGGGTTGGTATCACCCTTTTCAAGTATATAACCCTTGACGCCGAGCGAGGGAGTCTTGCTTGCGACGTTACCGCCCGTAACGCCCTTGCCCTCCTTCAGCTGCTCGATAATGGGCATTGCCGTGCTCATCGGGATGGCAAATCCGATGCCGTCGTAAACGATGCCGCTTTCCGACTGCGCGAGCTTCAGCGTGTTTATTCCGATGACCTCGCCGTCCATATTGAAGAGCGGGCCGCCCGAGTTACCCGGGTTGATGTTTGCGTTCGTCTGGATGAGAGTCATCGCCTTTTCAAGCTTTCCCTCGTCGTCATATATCTTTACAACTCTGTTCGTTGCCGAAACGATACCCACCGTCGTCGTTCCCGCGTATCCTGCGGGGCTTCCTATCGCGACGACGTTCTCGCCTACGACAAGGTCGTCGGACGAGCCGAACTTCGCGGGCTTAAGCTCGCCCTTCGGCGTTACCTTCACTACTGCGAGGTCGGACACGGGATCGCATCCGCAGAGAGTCGCACCGTACTCGGTGCCGTCGAACATAACGACGGTTATTCTCGTCGCGCCGTCTATTACGTGGTTGTTCGTGATAACGTAGCCGTCGGCGGTCATAACGATTCCCGATCCGCTTCCGCTTCCCGTCGCGGTCTTGACCTCAACGGTAACTATACTGTCTATCGTCTGCTGATATATCTCGGGCACGCTGAGTCTTCCGCCTACCGTTCCGTCCTCGCGGACGTAGACCACTCTGTCTCTGTATACGATATTGTTTACGTTATAGAGCGACTCGCCGAAAACGAGGGACACGATGAGCAGGGTTATTGCCACCGCGAACGCTGCGCTCATTATTATCGAGAAGACAAGTGCGCCTCTGCCCGATGACTTCTTTGCGATTTTTCGGTCGTGTTCATTTTGTGCGCTGTAGCTCCAACGGGAGTACTCTCTCACCTCGGAAACGGGAGTGTAGACCGCTGCGGGAGGCGTTACTCTTCCCTCCTCGGGCTCTTCGCTTGCGGGTGCCTCGGGTGCTTCGGTCACGGGAGCTTCAACCGGCTCTGCCGCTTCGGTAGCCGCTTCGACGGGAGCATCATTTACAACGTCCCCTGTCGTTTCGACGGCAGCGTCCGAGGTCGTTTCCTCGTTTGACGTTACGTCTTCGTTTTTGTTTATATTCTTTTCATCCATTGGGTATACCGCCTTTCGTGGTTCGTTCGCCGTCGGCGAGGTCGAGAGTGAAGCTGAACCTGCACCACTCGCCCATCTTGCTTTCGGCGAATATTTGCTGTGAGTGGGCGTCAAGTATGCTCTTGGTTATATACATACCGAGACCGACTCCGTTTTTATTTGATTTATCGTTGCCCTTGACGTACTTTCCGTAAACGCGTGCCGTTTCGTAGTCGGACATACCGACTCCCTCGTTAAAAACGGATACAAGAGCCTTATTTCCGTCCTCTGTCCTCTCTATGCCGATGCAGAGTCTTCCGCCCTCGTATGAGAACTTGACGGCGTTATGCATTATATTATAGAGTACTCGGTATATGGCGTCGGGGTCGCCGATAACGTTAAGCCTCTCGGGAGCGTCGAAGCTGACGTCGAGGCTCTTTTTCTCTCCCTCGCCCGAAAGGGAGAGGAGGACTCTGCGAGCGGTCTCGCAGACGTCGAGCTCGGACATATTGAAGGAGAATCGTCCCTCCTTCATCTTTATGACGTCCATCATTGACGTGAGCATACGGTTAAGTCTGTCTATTTCAAGCGATGCCGACGCGAGCGCCTCGCGGGTCTCTTTCTCGTCGAAGAGTCCGTTTGCGATACAGTCTGCAGTTCCCTTCAGTGCGGTGAGCGGGTTGCGTATATCGTGGCAGACGGATGCGATGAGGCTGTTCTTCTCCTCCTCGGCGCTCCTTATCCTGCCGTCAAGTGCCGAAAGCTCCGAGTAGACGCGGGAAAGCTCGGGCGGTACAACGGTACCGCTGCCCGCAGCGTCCTTTGTCTGCATGGTGCTTATTTTTTTGCAGAGAGATATAAGGTCGCGTTTTCTTCTTTTTGCAGCTGCGCACACATAAATTGCGCATACTGCTACGGCGACCGCAAGTCCGATAAAAAATCCGATCATACCGACTCCTTTCCTCTCGTTTTGAATATCGGGTCAAAAAAGGGGCTTGCGAGATAATACACAAGCCCCGTCAAGTCGGTTTTATATCAGCCGAGAAGCTCAAACTTATAGCCAACGCCCCATACTGTTTTGAGCACCCACTTTTCGCTGATGCCCTCAAGCTTTTCGCGGAGTCTCTTTACGTGGACGTCGACGGTTCTTGAGTCGCCGAGGTAGTCAAAGCCCCATACCTTATCAAGAAGCTGGTCTCTCGTGAATACTCTGTTGTAGTTGGACGCGAGGAAGTAGAGAAGCTCGAGCTCCTTGGGAGGAATATCCACAGCCTTGCCTCTGAGCTTAAGCTCGTACTTTTGCTTGCTTATCTCTATGTTTTCGAATTTGATGATCTCCTCTTCGCCGAGCTCCGAGTGGCTGTTGCATCTGCGGAGGACCGCCTTTATACGTGCGGTGAGTTCGTTGAGGTCGAACGGCTTTACGATGAAATCATCTGCGCCGAGCTCAAGGCATACTACCTTATCGAAAACCTCTCCCTTTGCAGTTACCATAATGATAGGTCTGGAGGAGAACTTCCTTATATCCGAGCAGATATCCTTACCCGAGCGACCGGGGAGCATGATATCGAGAAGGACCATATCGGGATCGTTCTTCTTGAACATCTCGATTGCGTCGGGTCCGTTCTTCGCCACCATTACCTCGTAGCCCTCTTTAGTGAGGTACTTTTCAAGCATATCGCATATTGCCTGGTCGTCATCGACCACAAGTATCTTAGTGTAAAGTGAATATTTTTCGTCCATTTTTCGTACTCCTTGTTTATATATTTCCGGTAAGGGAGAGCAGCGTCCCCTTGTATGATCATTTTTCTCTATGGCGTAATTTTACCATATGAGAGAGACAAATATGTGATGAATTTGTGAAAGCTGAGGCAAGCTTCCGAAAAAAATGTTCATAAATCTTTGTCCATGTAATATTATAACACATTTATAACGATTTGTACAGTACTTTTTTAAAAATTTTTTTCAAAAACAAATATTTTTTTAAAAAACTGATATTGTTTTTAAAAAATATTCTAATTTTCGGTTGAAATATTCACAATGATAGTATATAATATTATAAGTAATAGTTTTATTCGGTGGCTCGTATCCTCGCCCCTACCCGATGCGTCGGTGAACGGGCACAGAAAAATGTTAACATTCCGAAAATTGACGTCACCAAAGCGAAACAAAGTTAGCGATTTTATCGCAATACACGGGAAAGGCACGGACAAGCAAAATGAAAATGGGAATAGTGGGTCTTCCGAACGTCGGAAAGAGCACCCTGTTCAATGCCCTCACAAATGCGGGGGCGCAGTCGGCAAACTATCCTTTCTGCACGATAGAGCCGAACGTTGGTATGGTTTCTGTTCCGGATGCGAGACTCGACACGCTGGCTGAAATGTATTCTCCCGAGAAGTACACTCCCGCCACGATAGAGTTCGTTGACATCGCGGGACTTGTAAAGGGAGCAAGCGCCGGCGAGGGACTCGGCAACAAGTTCCTTTCGCACATAAGAGAGGTGGACGCGATCGTTCACGTGGTAAGATGCTTCGACGACGGTGATATCATTCACGTTGAGGGAAGCGTTGATCCGGTGCGCGACGTTGAGACCATCAATATGGAGCTCATCTTCTCGGACATCGAGCTTCTCGAGAGAAGAGCGGACAGAGTAAGAAAGGCGATGAAGGGCGACAAGACGCTTGCGAGCGAGCTTGACCTTTGCGAGAGGCTTATCGCGTTTCTCGGAGACGGAAAATGCGCACGCGCGTTCGACTTCACCGAGGACGAGCTTGAGCTCATCTCTCAGTCTCCCCTTCTGACTCTCAAGCCGGTAATTTACGCGGCAAACGTATCCGAGGACTGCGTTGCGTCTCCGACAGACAGCGACTACTACAACACGCTCAAGGCGTTCGCGGAAAGCGAGAAGAGCGGTATCATCGCGGTCTGTGCGGCTATGGAGGCGGAATTCGCGGAGCTTCTTCCCGAGGAGAGAGACGAGTTCCTCGCGGATGCGGGGCTCTCCGAAAGCGGTCTTGTAAGACTTATAAACGAGAGCTACTCGCTTCTCGGTCTTATCAGCTTCCTTACGGCAGGACCGAAGGAGGTAAGAGCGTGG
>JAZSLE010000084.1:0-5675 GCA_045535215.1 Eubacteriales bacterium | reverse complement strand
TTCATCTTCTTGTGGTATGCGAGCATTGCCGCATAGTCCATCTTGTATATGTGGTCACCCGAAAGGATGAGAACGTAGTCGGGGTCGTAGAGATCTATGTAGTGCATATTCTGATAGATCGCGGTTGCCCTTCCCTCATACCAATCGCTCTTGCCCTGCCCCTGATACGGAGGAAGTATCTTTACTCCGCCGATGGTTCTGTCAAGGTCCCAAGGAAGACCGTTGCCTATATAATCGTTGAGCTCGAGGGGCTGATACTGAGTAAGCACGCCTACTGTGTCAATTCCCGAGTTGATGCAGTTTGAGAGGGTGAAGTCGATTATACGGTACTTTCCTCCAAACTGTACCGCCGGCTTCGCCATCGTACTGGTGAGGGCATAAAGTCTTGAGCCCTGTCCGCCGGCAAGAAGCATTGCCACGCATTCTTTTTTCTTGTACATGATGATTCCCTTTCTCTTTTTTCGGCTTTGCCGTTATTTTTTTGGGGGAGCGATCTCCCTCACAGTGTTGTTTCGTCTTCTTTTCTTATTCTTGTTCTTTTGATGTCGTGCGTTTTCTTAAGCGTCGGCATTTAAATATCATTGCGCCGTAGGCGGGAAGCGTTATTCTTATGCCGTAGCCTGTCCTCGTGTCGTTACGCGGCTCGCTCACGTATACCGTCTCGTCCGGATCTCTGTAGCCTCCGAAGGCCTTTTCGGACGAGTTGTGTACACATCTGAACTTCCCCTCGTACGGTACGGGAAGCAGATAATCTCCGTACTCTACCGGCGTGAAGTTTATCACGGTGGCGAGCACGTCTCCCTTTTTGTTCCTTCTGCAGAAGGATATCGTGCTTCTGTCGGCGTTGTCCGGCTCAAGCCACTCGAATCCCTCCCAAGAGTCGTCGATCTCCCAAAGCTCGCTGTGATTGAGGTAGAAGCTGTTGAGCGACGCCACAAAGCGCTGGAACTTTTCGTGCATCGGATAGGAGAGAAGGAACCACTCCACCGAGGACTTGTAGTCCCATTCGGTGAACTGTGCTATCTCGCAACCCATAAACGTGAGCTTCTTACCCGGATGCGCGATCATATAGGTGAGCACTGCCCTTGCGGTCGCGAATTTGTCCTCGTATCCGACGGGAGCGCGGTCGAGCAGCGATTTCTTGCCGTGGACCACCTCGTCGTGCGATATCGGAAGCATAAACTTCTCGGAGAACGCATAGGTCAGTGAGAAATTCAGATTGTTGTGCTTATATTTGCGGTAGAGCGGATCCTCGGAAATATAGAAGAGGGTGTCGTTCATCCATCCCATATTCCACTTGTAATGGAATCCAAGTCCTCCGTCCTCAAAACCGGTAACCTTTACCTGCGAGCTGGATTCCTCGGCGACCATTATGACGTCGGGATACTTTCCTCGCACGTGAGCGTTAAGCTTCTTGAAGAAGGCGATAGCCTCGAGGCTCGTGTTTCCGCCGTATACGTTCGGTATCCATTCTCCCGGCTTTTTGTCGTAATCGAGATAGAGCATAGATGCCACCGCATCCACTCTGAGTCCGTCTATATGATAACGGTCCAACCAGAAGTCTGCGTTTGAAACGAGGAAGCATTCCACCTCGTTTCGGGCGATGTCGAACTTTCTCGTTCCCCATCCGGCATGCTCCATTCTGTCTGCGCCCTGAAATTCGTAGAGCGGCGAGCCGTCAAACTCGTAGAGTCCGTGCGCATCCTTCGGGAAGTGCGCGGGCACCCAGTCAAGAATGACTCCGATTCCGGATGAGTGGAGGATATCTACCATCTCCATAAAGTCGGTCGGGCCGCCAAATCTTGAGGTCGGAGCGTAGTATCCGCACACCTGATATCCCCATGATCCGTCAAACGGATGCTCGGCGACCGGCATAAGTTCAACGTGAGTATATCCCATCTGCTTTACGTAGGTCGCAAGCTCGGTCGCAAGCTGCTTGTACGTAAGATAGTTGCCTTCAGGATCGCGCATAAACGATCCAAGATGCACTTCATATATATTCATCGGACGGTTATACGTTCCGAGCGCCGCCTTCTTGGCACGGTTTTTCATCCAAAGGGCGTCGTGCCACTTGTAAGCGGAGATATCGGTATATACGGATGCCGTAGCGGGCGGCATCTCACACATAAAGGCGTACGGGTCCGCCTTGTAGATCGTCCTTCCGTCTCTCTCTATAATGAATTTGTACTTGGAGCCCTCTCCGAACAGCTCTGCCGAAACAAAGCCCTCCCATACTCCTCCGTCGGTGATCCTTTGCATCGGGTCGGCGTTGGACCAGGAGTTGAAATCGCCGGTTATACCGACCGCATCGGCATTCGGCGCCCACACCCTGAACACGTACCTGTCCCTGCATTTGTGAACACCCATATATTCGTATGCCTTGTAGTTTGTACCCTGATGAAAATAATATGCCGGCACTCCGTCACGATATTCCGCAGCAGTCGCACCTTCGTTTACATCGGCGATAAGCCTGTCAACCATTCAACGACCCCCTTTCATTGCCGTTTTTAAGCGGCAAAACATATTATTAACAACATTTATGTTCTTTGTCCATTATTGACTATTATATTATACTATGCTTTATACTCTTTAAGTACACCTGTTCGTCAAAATTTAAAATTTATGTCATGTTTTTTAACATGGCGTCAATTTTTACATCCCTCACGCCGCTCGTACATGTGAACAAACTCTTTGCTTTTATTCAAAAACACGTCTGTTTTGTACCTTTTTCGTTTAGTAACGACAGCCTTTGACGATATAATTACAGCGAAAGAAGGAACGGCGAAAAGCTACAAAAAACAGCGAAAAAAGGAGGGCACGGCGGCCATCACCGCAAAGCGCTGCTCCAAAGAGGAGTAGGCACAGACAGTCCGCGGGGCTATCGCAGAGGGATGGAACGAAGGAAACCAAAAGACCCCACAAGCAAAGGTTGGTTATCATAAGGAAGTTTTCCCGTTGGCGGGGCTTGCTTCCGCAAAAAAGCCCCGACAGATTTTAACGTCTGTCGGGGTCTTTTTTATTCGATAAGCCGAAGCTTGTTCTTTAAAAATTGAACCACGGAATATCCTTGTATTCCTCCGGGATTTCATAATCACATCTTTCCGAAGGGCTTGCCGGGGGAAAGGATTTTATCGGCGACTCGCGCCACGACGTCGGTAACGACTATTGCAAGGGGAGCGCCGAAGCCGTACGGGAGCTTAACCGAAAGCAATACGGTCAATGCTCCTCCGATAGCGGCACAAAGAATGCCCGCTCCGTCCGATCTCGCTCTGTACTGTGAGTCGGTGGTGAGGAAGAAGGCGGTGAACGCCATTTGTCCGCTGACGCCCACAAGGATGATGTCCTCAAACGGATTTACGTTTACCGAGAGGAAATACATCGTTACGCACGCGGCGATGATGCAAGCCGCCGAGAGCTTGATCTCGGATATGCGTCTTACCGCGAGGTAGATGCCTCCCGCGATGAGAAGGAGCGCGGACGCACAACCGATCGGAGCGGCGGTGTTCCCGAATAATATGTCGTACCATCTGATAGGCTGTGTGTCACCGAGCTTTATCGCCTCAAAAAGATACTGAGACGAGGTCATGGAATCGGGGGAGACGTACGTAAAGAGAGACGAGCATATCGGGATCAGCCCCGCAACGGCAAGCGGCACGGCGAACGGGTGTACGGGAGCTCGTCCCGTGCCTCCGAGGCACCATTTGAACACGCAGACAGACAACAAGCAGAGCACTGCACAGACGGCAGGGCTTGCATTCGGTGAGACCGAAGCGCAGAGCATCATACCGATAACGGGCGCGGTGAGGTCTCTTATTCCCCTAAGGTCGCGTCTGAGGAGAAACGACATAAGCAGGTCGGACGCGATGCTTGTAAGCACGCAGACTGCGAGCAGAACGAGTGCGGACGTACCGTACACGTATATTCCCCAGAAGAGCGCAGGAGCGAGCGCTATCATAATATCCGCCATAATGAGCGGAGTCTTATCCGACACGCGAGTATTAACGGCGGAGGCAGGAGCGTCCTTTACAGCCAAAAGAGCTTTTATTTTATCTATCATTCCGACACCTCCTTACGAAAGGTCAAGGGAAGGTCTATTCCCGAGGGACATACGGCAGAGCAGACGTTACACTCTATGCAGCACTCCGCGCCGAGCGAGAACAGCTTTTTTTCGTCTCCGTTTGCTCGCATAAGGCGATAAGGCGAGAGGTACATAGGGCAAGCCTTCTCGCATCTCATACAGCCTATACAGGGATAGGAAGCCTTCGGCTTGCGCTTCTTGTCCGCGACAAGCACCTTTACGGTATTGTCTACCGAAAGAGCATTGAGCCCGTCTCTTGCGAAGGTCTTGGCGAACGCGCCGAACGAAAAGCTCTCTGTTCCGAGGCAGAACACGTCTATTATCTCGGAAAGCGGCGCTCCGAGCGGCACCGAAATGAGATTCGGTGTTTGATAGCAGGAAAGCGAGAGAAGTCTTGACGTGAACGGAACGCCGAGCGCAGCGCGGTATGCCGCAACGCAGGCCTCTGCGTCAACGGTAACGCATCCGTAGTCAGCTACCGTCTTATCGGGATGGCATTCGCGTCCTATCGTAGCGTGGACGAGAAGCTTCTCGTTTGAAAGCGGGTAATTAGGCTCGCACACGCGGACAGCTATCAGCTTTCCGTCTGCGACGCCCTCGAGTGCGCGAACGGTGGAGAGATAGCAGTCGTCGCAGATGATGACCGCACCCGACGCCTTGCAGGCACGGATAAGTATCTTTATTCCGCCCTCAAGCTCTGAGGTGAGCCTTTCGGCGATATATTTATTCGTTGAATGGAACGGCTCCGCGCAGGTGCAGTCCACTATAACTCTTCTCTTCCCCTCGTATTCGTAAAGCGAGGTGCATTTTCTGTAAAGACCGTCCGGGCAGGCGGGTGTTGCGACGGCACATCTTCTGAACGCCTCGCAGAGTGTCTCGGGCTCAGTCTGTGCGAGCGGAGTGTTTATCGGCTCAAGATCCGAAGCGGCAGAGTTCTTGCCGTCGGGAGTGACGGTGATCTTGCCCTCGCTTACGTCGGATACGCTTCCGGAGACCGAAGAAAGAACGGGCATATCGCACTCGTTATCCGCAAGCACCGTGCCTACGAGAACGAGATCTCCCGCCGAAACGCGCACGCTGTAACCCTCGCCCACGTTAAATGTAACGCGAGAAAAGGAGGGAGAAGGCAGGTCGCCCTTTGGAAAAGAATATTTTGTTACGGTATCTGCGGCGATGCCGCCGTGAAAAGAATATCTCATTTTCTTTACCTTTCAAACGCGCCGTAGGGCGCATAATACTTCCGATTATATTATACTACAAATCTTCGTAAATGTCAATGAACAAAACAAAAACATTTGTAAGGCCGTATCAAAAATCGGAAAGTGGGATGCTTTGGGCAAAAAACGAGAAAATCCTGCAAAAAAAGATGATTTTACCGATACTTTTTTTAAAAAAGTACTTGACAAACGATATCGTTTGTGGTATAATATTTAGGCGATATGGCGGAATAGCTCAGTTGGCTAGAGCAATCGGTTCATACCCGATAGGTCGTGGGTTCAAGTCCAACTTCCGCTACCAGCCTTTTTAAAAGGCTTTTTATATAGCAGGAACCTTTTTTTATTTCCTGCGCCACGTGGCCCGTTGGTCAAGCGGCTAA
>JAZSLE010000226.1:0-2035 GCA_045535215.1 Eubacteriales bacterium | reverse complement strand
GCACGGTACCACCTGACTTCGCCGAGGGCGCAGCTCATTATCCTTAACGCGGAAGACGGCGAAACTGCAAAGCAGATCCGCAACTCGGGGACGACACCATCCGACGCCTGACACAGTGCTCTCACCTATCACTGCTCTCTTTAGACCGCTTATCGGATTTACTTCCCGTCAACGTATTTATAATATGAAGTTAGTATATCACCATCGGGTGATTTTGTCAAGACTCGTTTACTTTTCTTTGGTATCGTCGGCATAGTATCCGTAACCCTGGTACTTGCCGTAGTATGACTTGTAATACCTCTGATAGTAGTAACGGTTGTAGTAGCCTCCGTTCTTCTCCTCAACGTTGTTGAGCACTGCGCCGAGAATGCGGCATCCGCTCTTCTCAAGCTGGCTCTTTACGTTCTTCGCAAACTTGTAGCTTACGGAGTTTGAGGAAATTACCATGATAGCGCTGTCGCACACACTTGCGATAACAGCCGCATCGATAACGTTACCCAGAGGAGGACAGTCGATGAGGATATAATCGAAAGTGCTCTTGGCGTTCTCGACAAAGTCCTTGAACTTGTTCTTGCTGAGAAGCTCTACTGGATTAGGGGGAAACGCTCCGCTGAAGATCATGTAGAAATTGGGAAACTGGGTGGAGTACAGCACGTCCTGAAGTACTGCCTGTCCCGAGAGGAACTGGCTGAGTCCCTCGATTCCCACAGCATCCGCGTATTTGTTTACAAGCACGGATTTTCTGAGATCCCCGTCGATAAGGAGCACCTTCTTACCAAGCTCTGCAAGGCTCTTGGAAAGCTCAAGGGTAATGGTACTCTTACCTTCGTTTGGCATACAGCTGGTAATTGCGATAACGCGCACGTCGTCACCGCAGAACTGGATATTCGTTCTGAGGGATTTGTACGCCTCTTTCATAGTGTAATTGTCCTCGACGTAAGTCTTCAGGTTAATGTGTTTGGTAGAGGCTCTGTTTTGATTATTCATATGAGCAACCTTTCAATCATATAAACGCGAACACGCGGGTTATTTCATAAGTTCAATGGGGCCATCCCAGAACAGCCTTTTAGCGACATCATCTCCGAATTTTACGCGGACAGTCTCAAATGCTTCACGCATACACGGAGGCCTTTCCACAAGATCGTGGCAATCGTCGGCTATTACGTCCACAAGTCCGGCTTTGATGAGGGAAAAGACGAATCGCTTCGTCATAAAGCCACGTTTTCCGACAACGGCAGCAGCATTCACCTGGAACTTTGCACCGAGATCGCACAGCTCCTCCATCGCCTTTCGGTCGCCTCTGAGGGAGGAATATCTCTCAACGTGGGCGATCAACGGAACAAATCCGCTGGTCAAAAGGCGCGAGACCTTGGATATGATGCTCTTGGCAGATTCTCCATAGCCGAATTCAAGGAGAACGTTTCTGGTCCTGTTGAGGCTCAGGCACTTTCCGAGAAGAAGCTCATTCACGGGATCGTGGTGGCAGTAGATCTCCTGCCCGAGAAGGATCTTCAGATCGGGGTACTTCTCAGCGGCGTACTGTACCGCCTCCTGATAGCTTTTTTTAACAGCACTCGGATTCGGACGGAAATAAGCAGGGTTATAATGGGGAGTCAGGCAAATAAGGCGGACACCGTCTGCATACTGCAGATCGATCATTTTTCGCATTATTTTTCCGTCTTTTGCTCCGTCGTCCACCCCATAAAGTATATGACAGTGAATATTGGCAAGTTTCATAACCGCACTGCTCCTGTCGGACATACAAAGACTTGTATGAAGATTCATTATATTATATCACAAAACCGCCGGCAAGTCAAGGACATATAATACATGATACAAATGATAAATCGAGGAGAGACATCCTATTCGGGGATACAAAAAACAAATTTACGTATATTGTTGTAATAAGTAAAAAATTATGGTATACTAATACCGCCAAACAAACTTAATAAACAGACACGGGGATATATTTTTCTTTAGGAATAACTATATCCTTTTCCGGCTATGCTATTTTCGAATTTGGTAAAAACGCAAA
>JAZSLE010000022.1:0-5164 GCA_045535215.1 Eubacteriales bacterium | reverse complement strand
AGTTGAAGGGCTGAGCCATTCTTACCATAGTTCCGTATACGGCTGCGTCACCGTGAGGATGATATCTACCGAGAACGTTACCTACGGTGGTAGCACTCTTTCTGAATGCCTTATCGTGCGTTATATGGTCCTCGTACATAGCGTACATTATTCTTCGCTGACCCGGCTTCATACCGTCTCTTACGTCGGGAAGCGCACGTGAAATGATGACCGACATAGAATACTCGATAAAAGATTTCTTTATCTCCTTCTCCATACCGATATCAACTATCTTCTGGTCCTCAAATCTGATGTCCTGTAATTTATCCATCTGGATCTTACACTCGCTTTCTGTGTTTTTCATTATTATTGCTTTTTAAACAGAGAGTCTGTTGAATCTATCTTGTTTTTTACCGACGAAGAGGAGAACTTCATAAAGGCGACGCTCTCCCGTCCGTCCTTATCGTTAAACAAAACGAAGGATTTCGGTATATCTCCCGTGCAGGAGATAAGCCTTTTATTTTTCTCGGTAAGCGAGAGGAATCTTCTGCTGTCGGGAGCCATCGTCGCGCTGTCCGCGTCGAATATCCCGATGATATCCTCACCGTTTACCGTCTTATACTTATTTAATCGTAGAAACATGAGCTTGGTCTCCGATATTTGTCGGTTATCTTGTGTATCTTACCCTTGTTTATCTGAACGAAGCACGGATATATTCCGTCCGGATCGTCGCGGAAGATATCGTGGATAGCATCGACGTATCCGCTGTCGGCAGTGGTTATTATCGCCTGATACTTATCGAGATACTTCGTAAGCGAGAGCTGGGTATCTCTGTCAAGCTCACTCATAACGTCGTCAAGCAGATATACCGGAGGCTCTCCGAGCATCTCCTCGTGTATCTTACCCTCGGCAAGCTTAAGGCAGATAGAGATTATTCTCTGCTGACCCTGACTTGCGAAGCTGTCCACGGGTATACCGTTGCAGGTAAGAATGATATCGTCCTTATGCGGTCCGTTCGGGGAGGTATTCTTCTTTATATCGTTCTCCATCGTCGCATGCATCTTCTTTGCGATGATCTCTCTCTTCTCATCGATAGTGAGAGACTTGTTTTCAACCACCTCGATGGCGTCCTTCAGGGAGGAGTTATATTTAATGTCCACTCTGAAGTATCTGTCGTCGTATATCTCTCTGAATATCTGGTTGAAATAATACTCAAGAAGACGTACGTGCTTGATACGGTCCTGAAGAATTCCCACCGTAAAGGTTGCGAGCTCCTCGTTATACCACTTTACGAGCACCTCGATGCTTCTGTTCTCGGGAACAACTATCTCCTCAAGACTTATTCTGAACGCCTCGGGATTGTGCATACTCTCGCTTATCGCCTTGGAGCGGGTCTTAAGTACTCTGTTAAACAACGCGAGATGGGAAACGTAGCTGGTGCCGTACTGTGATATCGCGATATCCAAAAAGCGGCGTCGGTCTCCCGGTGTACCCTTTACTATGTTTATCGATTCGGGAGTATAGAGAACCGAACGGAGAGAGCCTACGAATTCAAACGACTTCTTCTTCATTCCTCTTAAGAAGTACTCCTTTGCGACTCTCATGCGACTGAGCTCTCTTTGCCATTCTCCCGTGTTTTCGGGAACGACCCGTATCTCGCGGAACGGATCTACCTCTCTGTCAGCGTGCGTCAGCTCACCGGGATAGAAGACCTCATCCTGAGCGGCGGGCAGATTTTCGCTTCTTACGCAAAAGATCGCCTCGTTATTTCTCATTCTTTCCTTACGCGTCGTAAATTCTCTGTAGGTAGTATAAACGAGCCTTGCCGTGGTGCTTGTCGCGCCGAGTCTTATAAGATACTTATCGGTAGTCTCTCTGAAGGACTTTGCGATAGAGAAGCAATATATACTCTCAACGAGATTCGTCTTTCCGCTTCCGTTAAGACCGAATATGATATTGAGGCCGGGAGCAAGCTCAAGATCCTCCTCCCTCATATTGCGAAAGTCTGTAAGTGTTATCCTGTTACATTCCATATTTTCGTTCCCTTTTTTTGTTAAAATACAGGATCATATCAACCGAAAATAATCCTGATATTCCCGTTTTACGTGTTTTTTAAACGACTCGTTGAAAACTTTTCAACGTCCGCTTTGTCAGCTTTTCAGTTTTCATTTATTTTGTCCCCGTCTCCTCTGAGCTCTCTTTTTTTGATCGCCTCTTGAATTTATACCGAGATCTCGGGAATTCTATAGTACGTAAAAATACGTATTTCTTCAAGGAAGCTCTCACTTTTCAACGCACGCGAAAATAATTTCAACCGAGCGTTTAAATATTGCGTATATTCTAAACGAATAAGAGGAGACAAGACAAAAATCGCGCTTTTTCTTTCTTATATATCAAGGTTCTCCGCGTATTTCGCGTTGTCCTCAATGAATTTACGTCTCGGGTCTACCTTCTCACCCATGAGGATGGAGAAGAGGTTATCGCATTCTATCGCGTTGTCTATCGTTACCTTGAGAAGCGTACGCTTGTCAGGATCCATGGTAGTCTCCGCAAGCTGATCTGCGTCCATCTCACCAAGACCCTTGTATCTTTCAGCCTCAACGTTGCCGCCAAGCTCTTCTATTATCGCATCTCTCTCGGTATTCGAGAAGGTGTAGCGCTCCTGCTTGCCCTTCTTTATCTTGTAAAGCGGAGGCTGTGCAAGATAGACGTTGCCGTTCTCTATAAGCTTACGCATATGTCTGAAGAAGAAGGTCAAAAGAAGAAGTCTGATGTGCGAACCGTCGACGTCGGCATCCGCCATTATGATTTTCTTGCCGTAGCGGAGCTTTTCAATATCGAATTCCTCGCCTATACCGCATCCGAGTGCCTGAATGATGGGAATAAGAGACGGATTCGAGTATACCTTGTCAAGTCTGCTCTTTTCAACGTTCAGCACCTTACCGCGGAGCGGAAGGATAGCCTGAAATCTTGAGTTTCTGCCCGATTTTGCGCTTCCTCCCGCGGAATCACCCTCAACGAGGAACAATTCGGTCAATGCAGCGCTTTTTTCCTGACAGTCGGCAAGCTTACCGGGAAGCGAGCTTCCTCCGAGAAGACCCTTTCTTCTCGTAAGCTCTCTTTCCTTTCTTGCCGCCTCTCTTGCTCTTGCCGCAAGGAGCGATTTTTCGGTTATTGATTTTGCTACAGACGGATTTTCCTCAAAGAATTCGGAAAGTTTCGTGGATACGAGGGTATCGACGAACTGGCGCATCGGCGCGTTACCGAGCTTTGTTTTCGTCTGTCCTTCAAACTGTGTCTCTGTAAGCTTTACCGATACGACGGCACAAATACCCTCACGAACGTCGTCACCCGAAAGGCTCTTGTCCGAGTCCTTGAGGATACCGTTCTTTCTCGCGTAGTCATTGATGACCTTGGTAAGAGCTCGCTTAAAGCCCTCCTCGTGAGTACCGCCCTCGGTGGTGTGGATGTTGTTTGCGAAGGTAAGAAGCACCTCGTTGAAGCTCTCGTTATATTGGAGAGCTACCTCGGCGATATAGTCGTCCCTTTCGCCTCTCATGTATATTACGTCCTTGTGGAGCGGGTTCTCGTGCTTTCCTTCGGTGAGATACTGAACGAAGGAGGATACACCGCCCTCGTATTCCATGTCGTCTTCACGAACGGGATCGCATCTTTCGTCTCTTATCGCTATGTTTATTCCCGCGTTAAGGAACGCCTGCTCACGGAATCTTGCAAGAAGGGTGTCGTAATCGAACACGACCTCGTCAAATATCTCTGCGTCCGGCTTGAATCTTACGTAAAGACCGTGTTTGTCCGTCTCTCCCTCGTCCTTGAAGGGACGAACGACGGCACCGCGCTCGAATCTTTCGGTATATCTTCTGCCCTCGTGCGCGTTGTCTATCTCTACCCATTCGGAAAGAGCGTTAACGACGGATGCGCCGACGCCGTGGAGACCGCCCGAGAATTTATAGCCCGAGCCTCCGAATTTACCGCCCGCATGGAGCACCGTATAAACGACCTCAAGCGTAGGTATTCCCATTTTCGGGTGTATACCCGAGGGAATTCCTCGTCCGTCGTCTCTTACCGATACCGAGTTGTCCTTGTGCAAAACCACCTCTATTCTGTGGCACTTGCCCGCCATAGCCTCATCTATCGAGTTATCCACGATCTCGTAAACGAGATGGTGGAGTCCGCGAAGACTCGTCGAGCCTATATACATACCCGGTCTCTTTCTTACCGCTTCAAGTCCTTCAAGCACCTGTATCTGACTTTCGTCATAGCTTTCACTGCCTACCGTGTTCTTGATATCTTCAGTCATTATAATTATGCTACCTTTCATTTTTGACGTCGGAGCATTATTTTTTGCCCGCGCGTCTTTTTAAAAACGTAAAATTACGTTATACGATCCTTATCTTGTTCTTACGGGAAGGAGAAGGAATATGTCGTTTTCTTCTCTCTCTACCTTTTCTTCGTCTATCTCGACCTCTTTGTTATCCTCTGCGATAGGCTCTATAAGAGCTGCGGAGAGAGGTGTGTTGAAGGATACCTTCACTCTGCTCGTGTCAACCGAGCGGAGAGTCTCTGTAAGATATTTGTTGTTGAAGTTGATAACGAAGTTTCCGGAGAGCCCTTCTATGCCACACTCTATGCTGTCGTATACCGAGCTCTGAGCGTTGAGAGCGGAAATGGAGATGAGGTTGTCCTCGCCATTGAGATCAAGAGTGATGTGAGTCTTGTTGAAGCCCGCAATTCTTTCCTCCGTAACGATAAGAGATCTTTCGAGAATGTCAAGGAAGTTGCGTCTGTCAACGTCGCAGAATATCTTGTAGCTTCCGGAGAAGAGTCTCTCGTAGTCGATGTATTCTCCGTCAAGAAGTCTTGAGAAGAAGTGGAAGCGACCGTTTGTAAATACTATGTGTCTCTTCGTAAGGAATATCGAGATGTCCTCCTCGCTGTCCTCGAGAAGTCTTACAAGCTCGAGAACAGTCTTGTTCGGAACTATAAAGGAAAGTCTGTGGATCAGCTCGTCCTCGTCCATGTGAACGCAAGCATTAGTAGCGTCGCATTTTGCTATTTTAAATCCGTCGCAGGCAACGAGAGTGAGCTTATCCTTGTATATTCTTACGTAACAGCCGTTGAGAACGTTTCTGTGGTCGTTGGACGCCATAGCGTAGGATACCTTGTT
>JAZSLE010000241.1:0-8708 GCA_045535215.1 Eubacteriales bacterium | reverse complement strand
GTATCTCGTCTATTATCACATAGCGAAGAGAGGAAAACAGTCTTACGACGTCGTTTGAGCGATTCATCAGCATGCTTTCAAGCGATTCGGGAGTTATCTGAAGTATTCCGTCCGGCTTATCAAGCATCTTTTTCTTATGAGATGCCGCAACGTCTCCGTGCCAATGAGTGACCTTGATACCCGACTCGTCAAGAAGCTCTCCGAGTCTTCCGTACTGGTCGTTTATAAGGCTTTTAAGCGGTGCTATGTACAGCACCTTTATTCCGGGTGTACCCGGATTTTCAAAAAGATCCGAAATTATTGGAAAGAACGCCGCCTCAGTCTTTCCGCTTGCCGTAGGTGAGGTAAGCAGAAGATTCTTGTCGGTGTTGAATATAACGTCCGCCGCCGCTATCTGAACGTCGCGAAGCTCGGTCCAGCCGTGCGAATGGATATAGTCTCTTATATGCGGTGCAAATCTTTCAAAAACGTTATCCGCGTTCGTCATACCGCTCTTCTCCTTTCAAGCTTTTATTTCGTCATAAATTCAATTGCGGGAAGAATCCACTTATCCCAGAACTCCCACGTATGCGCTCCGCTTCCCTCCTCATAGAGAAAATCTGCGTTTTCTTTCTTGAGAAACTCCGCAAACGCCCTGTTTTGATCAAGAAGGAAGTCCTCGGTTCCGCACGCCATATAGAGGCTCGGCATCTTCTTTCCCTCAGGAAAACGCTTCACAAGTGCAAAAAGATCGTCGTCCGTATCCTTCGTTGCATTCTTATAGTCCTCTCCCCAGTTAGCCGTTGCGATCTCGGGAGCATCCAAAAACTCGAGTGTTTTCGTTATATCAAGGCATCCTGAAAGACTTGCGCCCGCGCAAAAGATGTCGGGGTTGCGAAGTGCGAGCTTGAATGCGCCGTATCCGCCCATTGAAAGCCCTGCGACGTAGGTCTTTTCTCTCTTTGTGCTGAGGCGGAAGAGTCCTCTTGTAAACTCTATAAGCTCCCTGCTGAAGAAATCGTAGTACGGATACCCGTATTTCATATTGGAGTAGAAGCTGTTTTCGGCAGAGGCCATAACGACCGCTATAGAGTGCTTTTGAGCGTATCTAACGATAGCCGTCTTGTTCACCCACGATGAAAAGCTTCCGTGCATTCCGTGGAGAAGATAAAGGGTAGGAATATCATCCTTAACGTCGTCGGGAATGAACACGTTTATATCGGTATCCATATTAAGACATGCGGATCTGAACACACAGCTGATAAGCGACATATCTGTATCTCCTTTTGTTTTTAGCGTTACTTTTTATCAAAGCTCAAAGGAAGAAAGTCCTTCGATCCTGTTTTCCTCGGGAGGCTTTACTCCTGCGGTATCATCGTCCTCGTCGGTTGCAAGTGTTACGGTATCCTCTATCACCGCGTCGAACGATACGTCGGGATTCTGAAGAAGTACGTTAAGCACGGTAAGATAGTCGCGGAGGATCTCTCTCGGTGTTATCATTGAATTTCCCACCTGCTTTGATACGCAAACGTTGAGGAATCTGAGCTTCTGCTCATCGTTTATTATACCCTTCTTTCCGTGCTGCATCTCATAAAGCTCTGTAATACGGCTTATGAGTGCAAAAAGCTCCTCATCCGAAAGTCGCTTAAGGCGTATTACCGGCCCTAAGAGATTCTTATATTCGATCTTATTGAAGCGGCTGTCGCAAAGTCGGCTTCTGCGGGCCTCGTAGCTGAACAGGCCGCGTCTCGTATCCTCAAGGAACTGCGGAGTACCGCCCATTATTATCTCAAGACCGGAGGCCGAGCCGCTGAGGGTATCGTTGAACATTGAAAGTATCTTCTCGTAGTTATTCTCACGGCTTACTCTGTGGGCTATCTTATAGAGGTTAACGCATTCGTCAATGAATACAACGAATCCGCTGTAGCCTATTTTTTTCACGAGAGATGCCCAAAGCTTTACAAAGTCGTACCAGTTCTCGTCGTTTATTATAACGGAAACGTTCAATCCGAGCGCATATCTTGCCTCCGTCTTGTTTGAGAACTCACCTCTGAGCCATCTTATAGCCGCGGTGACCTTTTCCTCGTCGCCGTTGCAGTAAGCTCTGTAGTAGAGCCGCACGACCTGTGCAAAGTCAAATCCGCCGACCATATACTCCACCTCGGAGAGATCCTCGAATATACGTGCGTTGAGGGCGCTGTCAAATGCAGGAGTGTCCGCGGTAAAGCCCTCGGAGACAAGAGACACCTTAACGTCACTTATCCACTTTGCTATTATCTTCGGCATAGCGCCTCCTTCGGGAGACATCTTTGACGACATATTCTTCATAAGCTCGCGGTAGGTAGCCACTCCGCTTCCGTTTGTACCGTAGAGTCTTCTTTCGGGAGTGAGGTCGGTATCCGCACAAACGAAGCCTCTCTCGGTCGCATAGTTTCTTATAAGCTGGATAAGAAAGCTCTTTCCGCTTCCGTATCTGCCTATGATAAAGCGCATTCCCGAGCCGCCGTCCTTAACGTTTTCAAGGTCGTTAAGTATGGCAACTATCTCGTCGTCACGTCCTATTGCGATATAGGGAGCTCCGTTTCTCGGAACGACTCCCGCAGACACCGATGAAAGCACCGACGTCAATATTCTCCTTGGTATGTTTCTTTCTCTTTTATCCATTATTTCCTCCACGATCGGGCATCTCGGCCCCGTCGAAAATATATTCGTAATCACTTATTATACTGAATCCGCGATCAGTTCTTTCGATGATAGCGTCGCCTATAACGTCAAACGAGGCGGCGTTTATCTCGTCTGCGATAACCTCTGCGGGAACACCGCGTTCGCGTGAAAGCTGCAATGCTTCGGGCACTCTTCCCTCGTGTATAAGCCAAAGGAAGCGCGCGTTTTCTCCGCAAAAACTCATTATCGCTTCAAGATCGCTCTCCACGTCTGCAGGCTCGGATACGGGCTGAGCGACTGCAATCTCCTCTGTCTTCGGTGTCGGTATCTCAACCGGCTCATCCTCCACTGGATTTTCGACCAGCATTTTAACGGTATTCCACGATTTCTCCTCGATTCCTCGCGCTCTCTCTATCGAAAAGTCGTGAGTGTTATCCGCCTCGTAATACTTTTCGTATTCGGGCAATACCTCGTTCTTCCTTTTTCTCTGCTCTGCCTTCTTTCCCTTGTCGGGCGGAAGGTGTGTCTCGAAAAATGCGTCAACAAGGTCTCTGAATACCGGCTCAAGTGAGAATATCTTGAGTCTTGCTTTTATACCGTAATGCGCTCTTATACAGTTTTCGCATTGCTTTACTATACCGGTAATACTGTTTCTGAGCGTATAGGATCGGTTAAGCGAGCAAATATCAACGGTTATAAGGTAGTTATTCTCCGCAGAGACATGCACGTAATTAGAATACGAATGTCTGCTTAGGGTCGTTACCTCCCTTATACTTCCCGCAAACGGATGATCTATTTTCGATGATCTTGCGGTCGCGATACACTCGGATATTGCACCGATGATGTATTTTTCGGCTTTGTCGTTTATTATCTCGCTTGCAAATTTACCCTTTTTGTAGTCGTAGACCGAGCAGGAGGCAAGCAGAAGCTTTATGAAAAGCTCCCATCTCGTGTCTTCAAAGAAAATCTCCTTGAGTCTCGCAATGCTCACCGCTCTCATTACGGTATCGTCCGACACGTCGTCGGGTATCGAAAGCGAGTTTATTATCATATAGTCGCATATGATCTCGGGGAGCTTATGCAAAACGTCGTTTACAAACATCGGGGACGAGCTGTTACCGTAAGAATCGAATATTCTCCACAGCTCAAGCAGACTATCCTGCTTCGATATAAGCTCGGGGCAGTTTATCAGCTCGGACACGTATATCGATATATAGGACCATGACACCTTGATACAGCTTCCCTGTCTGAAATTGGTTCGCCACCAGAGGTAGTAATCCCAGGTTTCACGAGTGAAGTTTGCATAGGTAGGAAGATACGCATAGAAGTCCACAAACGGAACCTCTTGACCGTCTCTCGCCCAATATTTCGCGGCATTTACGGAAAAGGAGCGAGAGGCACCGCCACTCACCCTCGAAAGAGCCACCTTAAGGATCAGAGGCTTATCGGTAGATGCCTCATATTCTTCCGCCTGCTCATAAGTCGCCCGAGGACTTATTTTAGCCGAGGTATACGTGTTCTGAAGTGTGGGTGCCTTATAGTTATCCTCTATCGGAGAAAGGGTAACGCTCTCCGTTTTTTTGGCAGTTATCGGAGGCTCAACGCAAGCAGGCGCTTCCTTCGGTTCGTTTATCTGTTTTTTCTCTATTATACGAGCGAGATCCCAAAAATCATCGCTTCTTTTTTTGTTGTCAAAGCAGCTACTCACAGGTTCTCCTTTCCGCAGATCGCATTTTTCTCAATATATTATTTTATCACACTCTCTTCCATTTGTCAAGAGAGGTGCCTACCTTTTTCTTATATTTCAAAAATTAAGTTATTTTTTTCATAATATTTACTTTTAGACTTATCTCCCTTTATAAATATGTGATATAATATTTCTACAATTTTTTATTTCGAGGAAAGACGATGGCTATTATAAAGATCGGCGTGGGCGACACCGCGATAATGAAAAAGCAGCATCCTTGCGGATCGAAGTCCTTCTCCGTACTCCGCGCAGGTAGTGACGTTCGTATAAAATGCGACGGCTGTGGACACGAAATAACAGTTGACAGAATCAAATTTGAGAAAATGATAAAACAGATCGTCCATAAGGACGCTGAATAACTTATCCCGTCAGAAAGGAATCAAGTGTATGAATAACCGCGAAAACACCGTATCGGAAAAGGATCTTGATCTTTTACCGGATATTGATCTTATAGAAGGCAGAAAGGGAAAGCTGAAAAGCTTTTTCGCAAGACTGAAGAGCAGTCAATATTACTATCTCATCTACGCTTTTCTGATCCCGTTTGCGTTGATGTATCTTATATATCTCGCTATGGGAATACACCCGTTCGGGGACGGAAGCGTTCTCGTGCTTGACCTTAATGGTCAGTACGTTTCGTTCTACGAGTCGTTAAGAGAATTCGTATACGGAAACACGTCGATGCTCTACTCCTTCGGAAGATCGCTCGGCGGAGAGTACATGGGTATCTACGCTTACTATATAGCAAGCCCGCTCTCTTATATAGTCGCTCTCTTCCCTGCCGACAGAATACTTGAGGCGCTTCTTCTGATATTCCTTATAAAGACCGGTCTTTGCGGTGCAAGCATAGGATTTTATCTTCACAAGACCTCAACGAAGAAGGTAAATCGCACGGCGATAGTGCTCTTCTCTGTGCTTTATGCTCTTTGCGCGTATGCCGTAGTTCATCAGAACAACAACATGTGGATAGACGCACTCATCTGGTTGCCTCTTCTCACTTACGGTATAGAGCAGCTCATAAAGCTTGGAAAGTACAAACTTTTCGTGGTCTCTCTCGCGATGACGCTTATGAGCAACTACTACATCGGATACATGGTCTGTATATACACTGCCGCGTATTTCATGTATTACTATTTTGCTCACAACGAGGACAACAGAAACAATCCCGCAAGAGAAAAGGGACATTTTGTACGCTCATTCGGCAGAATTGCAGGCTTTTCCGCTCTCGCGATAGGTATATCCATGGTCATCGTTGCGTGTGCGTACTACTCGCTCCAATTCGGAAAGAACGAGTTCTCTACCCCCAACTTTGCACTTACTCAGCAGTTCGATATACTTGACCTCTTCTCAAAATTCTATCCCGCATCCTACGATACGGTACGTCCCGAGGGCTGGCCCTTCGTATATTGCGGACTTATAACCGTGATTCTGCTTCCCTGCTACTTCCTCTCGAAGAAGTTTTCGCTCAGAGAAAGATGCGCGTCGGCGATATTCATTTTCTTCTTCTTCATAAGCTTTATCGCAAGCACGATAGATATCATCTGGCACGGTTTCCAACGTCCTAACTGGCTCAACTACAGATACTCGTTTATGCTGTGCTTCTTCTTGATAGTTCTAGCGTACAAGGCGTTCAGCGACCTCAGACACGTAAGCAAGAAGTCGATACTCGCATCCGGAGCGTTCTGGGGACTTATCCTAATCATTCTTCAGGCTATGGACTACGAAAATCTGCACGATATTGAGACGGTATGGCTCTCGCTCTTCTGTATATTGGCGTATGTAATAATCCTCACAATAGGAAAACGGAGCTATTTCAAAAATACGGTATCGTTGGTGCTTGCCGTAGTAGTATGCCTTGAGATATACTGCTCGGGACTTATGAATTGTGTTGACTTCGGTGCAGACGTTATATACACGAAATATTCAAGCTACAACAACTTTATGGACGACATCCGTCCTATCGTTCAGCTCGTTCAGGAAAACGACAAATCCTTCTATAGAATGGAAAAGACGGTACACAGAAAGACTAACGACAACCTCGCACTCAACATCCGCGGTCTTTCCTGCTCAACGTCTACGCTCAACCGCGACACCATCTCCTTCCTTTCGGCAATGGGATACACGGCAAGAGCTCACTGGACCAAATATATGGGCGGTAACCCCGTAAACGACTCTCTCGTAGGTCTCAAGTATATAATCTCGAAGGACGACCTTTCGGAATACTACGAGCCCGCATACGTGCTTGACGAGTATACGGCGTACTACAACCCGTATCATCTTTCTATCGGCTACGGAGTTTCGTCCGCGATAGAAGAGTTTATAATGATACCCGACAAAAACATCGGCGAAACTGAGGCGTACAGCAACCCGTTTGACAGAATAAATTCGCTTCTTGCCGCTATGCTCGGCGAGGATCAGCCTGTGAACGTATTCGTTCCGCTTGAGCTTGCAGAAGGCGGAGAGGCATCGGTAAGTAACGGAACGCTCGGATATATCGCGGGACACCACAAGGTGTCTCCCTCCGGTCAGCTTTCCTGCTCGGTCTCCTACACGTTCTCAAACCCCGAGTATCAGGAGCTGTTCTTCTACCTTCCCAGTGACTATCAGAGAGAGGCTTCCCTCAAAATCAACGGAATTGGCAAGGGAACCTTCTTCGACGGTGAGAACTGGAGAATAATCTCGTTCGGATGGCAGGAGTCGGGTAGCATAAAGCTTGATATAACCCTTAAGGATGACGTTCTCTACGTAAAAGACGGCATTCCCATGATCTACTATATTGATTTTGACGTATTAAAGGACGTTATGTCAAGACTTGCGGGCACACAGATAGTTCTTGACGACGAGTACACCGAATCACATCTCAAGGGAACGCTCAACGTTACCGAGAACAATCAGACTATGCTTCTTACCATTCCCTACGACGAGGGATGGCACATCAAGATAGACGGACAGGAAATAGAGTACTTTGAGGCACTTGACTCGCTCATCGGCTTCAACGTAAGTGCCGGAGAGCACACAATAGACATTGAATATATGCCTAAGGCATTCTCGCTCGGTCTGACGGTGTCAATATTGTCGCTTCTGCTGTTCGTGCTCATCATAATATTTGAAAAGTATCTCTACAAGCTCGTCTTCAAAAAGGAAATGCAGACTCTTTCGGTAAGAGCGGCGGCGATTGCTTCTGCCGATAACACTTCACTTCCCGAGGAGGAAGAGAATTTTGACGATGAGGCGCTTGGGCTTCCCGAAGAGGAAATCCAAGAAACAACAGAGATACAAGAGCCTGACGGAGATAACTGAAAATGTTCTACTATATAAACGGAAAACTCGTTGCCGCTGACATGGGATATGCGGTAATAGACGTAGGCGGTGTGGCGTACAAGCTTACGATAAGTGCCATAACGCGTGAATCCCTGCCCCCCTTCAGATCGGTAAAGGAGCCTCCCACGGTTCTTCTTTACACACACTTCTCAGTACGCGAGGACGGTGTTGAGCTGTTCGGATTCCGAAACGAAGAGGAATTGGACACGTTCAAACTCCTTACGACCGTTTCGGGAATAGGGCCCAAGGCTGCTATGTCCATTCTTTCCACCCTCTCCCCAGAAAAGCTTTCGCTTGCGATAGCGAACGAGGACAAGAAGGCGATCGCATCCGCAAACGGGATAGGTCAAAAGACAGCTGCGAGAGTCATTCTTGAGCTGAAGGACAAAATAGCGGCGGTATCCGCATCCGAGGACGTTCCCGCATCTGCCGGTGCAACTCCTGCAGGTGTCTCAAAGGGCTCTCTCAGCGAGGCGGCGGACGCGCTTGCGGCTCTCGGCTACAACAAGAACGAGATAGCCACCGCATTGAAGGATGCCGATCCCTCAATGTCGGTAGACAACGTTATAAAGCACGCTTTGAAAAAGCTGTTTTGACTTCCCGGCAAAAAATCTTCAGAAAGGTAACACGCTACGCATATGGAAGACGAATTTGACTTTGAAAACCGATTGCTGTCGTCTAACTACTCTCCGCAGGGCGATGCAGAGACAGAGATATCGCTGAGACCTAAGACTCTTGACGAGTATATAGGTCAGGACAAGGTCAAGGAGAACCTCAGCATATATATCAAGGCCGCAAAAATGAGAGGAGACGCGCTCGATCACTGTCTGCTTTACGGACCTCCCGGTCTCGGTAAGACGACGCTTGCGGGAATAATCGCATCAGAGCTTGGCGTAAATCTCAGAATAACGAGCGGTCCCGCCATAGAAAAGCAGGGCGACCTTGCGGCACTGCTCACGAATCTTTCGGAGGGCGACGTTCTCTTCATAGACGAGATACA
>JAZSLE010000221.1:0-2632 GCA_045535215.1 Eubacteriales bacterium | reverse complement strand
AGGATAACGACTACTATCTCGATCATGCATTTGATAATTCACCGATGAAGAGCGGCTCGATATTCTACGATTGGCGCTGCGATCCCACTCCGGCAAAAAACAAAAATCTGATCGTATACGGTCACAATATGATCAACGGATCTATGTTCTCTCAGCTTGAGTACTTTACGTACAACGAGCAGACCTTCTCGCAGGGCGTTATAACGATATACGCATTTGACGCAATATACACGTACGAGATATTCTCTGTATATTACACCGACGCATACACCAACTACTTGAGCATGTATTTCAATAGCGCAGAGTCGTTTACTTCATGGCTTGAAAAGCGTGCTGAGTACTCGATTTACAAAAAAGACGTACCCTTAAATAAGGATTCTCAGATAATTTCCCTTTCTACTTGCGTTAACGCTACGTCAAGCGGAAGAATTGCTGTACACGGAGTGCTTGTAAATGTTGAACGCTGACATAATAAGAAGCTTGAAGTGTCCTGACTGCCAAAGTGATCTGATAGCTGACAACGCGAAAAAAAGCCTACTTTGTGACGGTAAAAAGAGACACTGCTTCGACTTTGCTTCTTCGGGCTATATCAACCTATCTCACACGTCTAACAGCGGAGATTCAAAAGAAGCGGTCAGGTCGAGGAAGCTTTTTCTTGACGCGGGACATTATAAGTGCTTCTCGTACGAAATATGCGATATGGTCGCCTCATACAAAAAGGACGCTCTTGTTGCAGATATGGGATGCGGCGAGGGTTATTACTCGGTAAATCTTCTGAGTTCCCTTCCGGACGCAAAGCTTATAGGACTTGATCTTTCCAAGCATGCAGTAGAAAGCGCCGCTAAATTCGCTAAAAGAAGCGGATGTGCAGACAGGTCACTTTTTGCAGTCTCGTCTGTGTTTGATTCACCGATAAAGAGCAACAGCTGTGACGTCGTAATAAATCTCTTTGCACCGTGTTCCGAAAAGGAATATATGCGCGTCTTAAAAAAGGACGGCGTACTGATCGTTGTCGGTGCAGGTCCGGATCATCTTATCGAGCTCAAATCCGCAATATACGACATTCCGAGACGAAACGACGAAAGAAAGGACCTTCCGTGCGATGCTCCTCTTCTCGAAAAGCGTACTCTCAGATATTCGTTCATTCCCACAAACGATGAAAGACGCGCGCTCTTTGAAATGACGCCGTACTTCTATCGCACGTCATTGTCAGACAAGGAACGCCTTGAAAGATCGGAGCCGTTTCCAATCACAGCCGAATTCGACATAAACGTGTTTATAAACAAATAAAAGCCGTATCTGTTCATACGGCTTAAATAATGTTAAGGAGTCTATCCAAAGCTATGAAAATATCATTGTGTATACCTATGTATAACGAGTCCAAGGTGATCGCAAACACCGCAAAAACACTTTATGAATATATGACCGAAACGTTCGGTAAAGATAACTTTGAAGTCATTTTTTCGGATGACGGAAGCAAGGACGGTTCCTTTGATATCGTAGAGTCCCTCGGACTTGACAATATCCGTTGCATAAGGACCGAACAGAACTTCGGAAAAGGAAGCGCGGTAAGACACGCTATGCTTAACGCAGAGGGCGACGTAGTTATGTTCACCGATGCCGACCTTGCATACGGAACAGACGTTATCGGCGGATTCCAGAAATATATGGAGGAGCATCCCGAGGCAGATTGCCTTATCGGCTCAAGAAATATAAGCAAGGACGGATACGAGGGATACACCCTCGTAAGAAAGCTTGCCTCCAAAATGTATATCAAGCTTCTTTGCATAGTAGGGGGCTTCAAGCTCAGTGACTCACAGTGCGGATGCAAAGCATTTAGAAATGCGGCGGCAAAGAGAATTTTCGAGAAGGCAGAGGTCAATGGATTTGCTTTTGACTTTGAGGCGATACTTCTCGCAAACAAGTTCAAATACAAAATTCACGAGTTCCCCGTCAAGGTAATTAACCACGGAGAATCCAAGGTACACGTTTTGTCTGACACATTCAAAATGCTTTCCGACCTCAGAAAGATGAGAAAACGCATAAACAAAGCCGATTTTTGATCAAGGCAAATTTTTTTCGGAAAACCTATTGATTTTTTGATAAGAATATGGTATAATATTAACGTTGTTCGGCGAAAGGGTCTTTCCTGCCGCCGAATAGCATTTTATATCATAGAGAAATCACCGCCTCACGAAACCGGCGAAGTGATGCTTCACAAAAACAACTTACCTTCATACGGAGAGATAGCGGCCTCGGCGAGAGAGGCGAAATGGTCATAACAAGAGTTCGCGAGCGAACTCCTGCTGACAATCGAAATCAGTTGATTTCGAGAGAAAATTCTTTCCGGAACACACAATTTTTCATTATGGAGAGATATCGAAGTGGTCATAACGGGGCTGACTCGAAATCAGTTTGCGCTCACGCGCACGAGGGTTCGAATCCCTCTCTCTCCGCCAAATGAACGCAATTCGTGAGAATTGCGGTCTTAATTTTACTTTGCAAATATCGGCTAGCGCTTTTTAGGATTTTTTCAGGCAAATAAATCAGTTTGACGCTGTAAAAATACAAGTTTCCATATCTTATCACGAAAGAGAGAAATCTATGAACCGAGAGAACAAACGCAAGCAAT
>JAZSLE010000172.1:0-2199 GCA_045535215.1 Eubacteriales bacterium | reverse complement strand
TAGCCGAACATTACCTTATCAACATCGGCGAGAGAGTCGAACACAAAATCGGGCTTATCGGCGATATCAGCGGCATCAACGTCCTCGGGCTGAGTCTCACCCGAAAGAACGAGAACTGCGGTAACGCCAAACTTTTTACCGAGAGCGATATCGGTATAAAGTCTGTCGCCGAATATGCACATTTCCTCATTTTTAAAGCCCGTAGCCTCTCCTATCATTTCGATAGTCTCCTTATAGGGCTTACCGAAATATGTAGGGGTCTTGCCCGTAGATGCGGTCACAAGAGCGGCGATAGCACCGCTGTCGGGAATAAAGCCGTTTTCGGTGGGGCAGTTGAAATCGGGGTGAGTGGAGAGATATTCAGCACCGTTTCTGATAAAGCGGCACGCATTGTCGAGCTTCGCATAAGTAAGCGACGTATCAAAGCTTGTGACCACGATATCCGCAGCCTCCTCGTCACCGTTGAGCACGTTTATTCCGCTTGCCTTGAACTCGGCAACAAGCTCGTCCGTTCCTACGAGATATACAGATTTACCGGGTCTGTGGCGCTTAAGAAATTCTATAGTAACGTCTCCGGACGTCATTATTTCATCTCTTACGGGAGAAAATCCGAGCTTTGTAAGCTTGTTTACGTAGAAATCACTTGTGTGGGATGCGTTGTTCGTAAAGAAGAGGACTCTTCTTCCGCTCTTACGAAGATTGTTTATGAAACGGACCGCATAGTCGAACACGTTATATCCGAGATATATCGTACCGTCCATATCGAATATATAAAGGTCCTTTTCAAGAAGCACGTTGGTATCGGGGTTAGTAAAATTCATATCAATATCCTCTCAAGAAGTGTGTTTAAAATATTTATCGTTAATATTATACCACAGACTTGATTTTTTTGCAAGAGTATGATATAATATTGTTTGTAAAAATATATTGAGGACAAGAAAATGAGTAAAAACAAAGTAATCGGTATAGACGTTGGTGGCTCTACCACCAAAATAGTCGGATTTGATCTGAGCAGTAAGACACCTTCCCTTTTGCCTCCTATGTTTGTAAAGGCGACGGACCAGATAACGAGCATATACGGTGCGCTCGGAAGATTCACGTTTGAAAACGGAATAGCGCTCGAAGATATCGCATCGGTAACCATGACGGGCGTCGGCGCGTCCTACGTAAACGAGCAGATATATTCGCTTGATTGCGAGAAGATAGACGAATTCTCCTGCATAGGTCACGGAGGTCTTTATCTCTCGGGACTTGATGAAGCTATCGTGGTATCTATGGGTACGGGTACGGCTCTCATCCATGCGAAAAAGGAAAACGGCAAGATACAAAATACATATCTCGGCGGTACAGGAGTCGGTGGCGGAACCATCGTCGGCCTCTCCAGAAAGATGCTCGGTATCGACGACATAACACATCTTGAAAAGCTTTGTGACGGTGGTGACATTGATAAGGTAGACCTCAGAATAAAACACCTTTCAAAGAGAAAGAGCTACGAAAACATAAACAACGACCTCACAGCGTCAAACTTCGGAAATCTCTCCGACCTTGCAAACAAGAACGACATCGCGCTCGGACTTTGTAATATGGTTGCAGAGACGATAGGTATGCTCGCCGTATTCGCCGCACGCTCGTACAAGATAAAGGACGTTGTGCTTACGGGTAACCTCACCACGATAAGCACCATAAGAGAATCCATCCTTTCCTTCAACCCCATATTCGATATAAATTTCATGGTTCCCGATATGGCTCAGTACGGAACGGTAATAGGCGCGGCTCTCAATTCGAAATCTCTTAAAAACGACTAATACAACATTATATTCAAAAGGAGACCATATCCGTTATGAAACAGTTACGTATCAGCTCGGCGTTCAACCTGAATTATCGCACGTCCGCGGACACCTCGGAGCACATCCGTGAGAGCCTTACATTTTACAAGGAGATGGGGTTTGACGCTATAGACTTCAGTACAGGACTTCTTAATCTTTCAGACGACAGTTGGAAGGACGTTGCCGACCGCGCTCTTGAGGACTCCAACAAGGCGGGCATACACTTTGAAATGTCACACCTTCCCTATCTTCCCGGTGGTGGGATCAAGGATGAGGATTTTCTGCGTCTCTTTGACATCAGAATGATCAACGCTATCGATGCAGTCGCGAGACTTAAGATAAAATATGCGGTTCTCCACCCCAACGCAGTAAC
>JAZSLE010000020.1:0-13106 GCA_045535215.1 Eubacteriales bacterium | reverse complement strand
GTCTTCCTAAGACCGCTTGGCCTCCGACTTTAAAGGTCCGAGCGCGAGAAGCATAAGAATAGATCTTCCGCATTTTACACTTATCGGGGCAACGACGCGTGCAGGTCAGCTTACGACCCCGCTCAGAGACAGATTCGGAGTAATATTCAAGCTTGAGCTTTATTCTCCGGAGGAACTTTCTCTGATAGTAAAGCGAAGTGCAGACATTCTCGGATACGCTATAACCGACGACGGAGCGTACGAGATAGCTCGCCGCTCGAGAGGAACTCCGCGTATAGCGAACCGACTTCTCAAGCGAGTACGCGATTTCGCCCAGGTATACAACGAAAGCTCGATAAACAACAAAATAGCATCGTTTGCTCTTGAAAAGCTAGAGATAGACGATCTCGGACTTGATAACACCGACAGACGTATGCTCTCCACGATAATAAAGTTCTACGGGGGCGGTCCTGTCGGACTTGAAACGCTTTCGGCTACGGTAGGAGAGGAAGCGGTAACTCTTGAGGACGTATACGAGCCGTATCTTATGCAGATAGGCTTCCTCAGCAGGACTCCGCGCGGACGCTGCGTAACACCGCTTGCATATTCTCATCTTGGTCTCAAGCCTCCCGCAACAACCGATAAAGTAGCCTCTCAGGAAAGATTTGACGTTTAATTACACAAGCATCGGCAAGACGTACATAAGCTCTCTCACGTGATCCAGCTCAAACCTGGAAAGAGCGAGCTTATATGCACATATGCCGAGGTGCTGTCCTATATGCTCAATGATGCCGTTGCATTCGCTTCCCGACTCCTTAGGATGAAGGCCGCTTATACGCTGCATGCTTTTGTATATCCGGCGGCAACCGCGAAGCTTTTCCTCGCAGGAAACGGTGTATATGTTATCCGAGCCCTCGCTTATCTGCACAGCGACTCTGATGCCTCCGTCACCCGATATGCCGTTTGAAAGGGCAATAAATTCGGGTTCGCTTTCGGGAGTGTTTCCGCTGAAGCTGTGAGAGCTTCCGTTAAATATCTCGTTTGCATCCTCGTACCGCTTTCTTTTGTGAAATCCGACGGAGGAATTACGTTCAAGAGAGACTCCGCGACCGTTTGCGCGCCATTGCGAAAAATCCTCGCCCGAGGGATTCATCTTTATAAGTCTCTCGCGTATTGGATTATCACACGACACACCGCAAAGTCGGTATTCGGCGCAATCCGGGTCGATCATCGGATATATAACGATCCTTCTGTACGTGCTTATGTAAGAAGGGCTTACACTGTAAACGCGTCTTCCCTTCTCCCACATGGTAAGAAACTCACAAAGAAAGCTTAAAAGCAGGCCGCTTTCGTTCCAGCTGCCCTCGGCACCTCCGAAGAGAGCCACCGCCTTTTCGCCGTTTCCTACCTCAAGCCTATATATAGGACGCCCCATTATACTTTTTCCGGCAGACGTGCATCTGACCTTTTCGTTAGCACATATATCTGCAACAACCTTTTCATATTCATCAAAACCTTTAATACTGATATTATCGTTCATAAGCAAATAAAAGGCAACTATGCCTCCTCCTTATTTCAATAATATGCGAACGATCAAAAAAGATTACCTCCCCCGAAAGGACTAAAGTATGAAAACAAAAAAGCAAGTAAACATATTTGCAATAGCGTTATACGCGCTTGCGGTAGTACTTATCAACTGCGTTGTAAACCCGCTTTACTCTCATTTCTCGGCAGATATACTCACAAAATACACCCTGCTCCCCGACATATTTGAAATACTCAAGACGGTGCTTGATTTCCTCATATACTCGTTGATCATGTCGGTAATAATATATTCCAACTATTCCTTTACAAAGCCCAAAAACATCGCGTTGCTCTTGATATGCGCGGGAGGAATCGTCGCAAGACGACTTGCAAGCTTTATTCTTGACGTTATCGCAAGCGGATTCTCCTTCTCGTTTGTAAACTCAAGCATCATCTCTTCTATTGCAACGATACTTCTGATAGAGACTGCGCAAATAGTGATAGTTTATTTCGTATCATCAAAGCTGATACGCGATCAGTTGTACGACCGCACGATGAAGCAAAAGGCTGCGAGAACTACGGGCGCGGAATTCTCCTTTGAGCCGCTCACAAAATTCAACAGGCTTATTGACACTTCAAACAGTATTATGTCCTCCGCACTCGTAGCGGCGGCGACGATAACGCTTCCGAGTATCTTCGGACGTATCGTATACGACGTTATCATAGGAAGAGTTATGAACGTTGAAAATCTTATAAGCATGATAGCCTCGTACTCAATGGACGTTCTGAGCTTCTTTGCGGCATATTTTATAATAATATTTGCCGTAAGCTTTTACGCTGACAAGGGAACGAAAAAAGAGATAGAGTAATGAAAAACAGCCCCTCACGGAGTCATCCGCGAGGGGCGATTTTTTTATATTTGAACGTGCTTTTTTCTGCACTATACGATGCTCGTGAGATCCTTGTTCGACCCGCAAACGCAATTTTTATTTACTTGCGAGCTTCTTAAAAAGGTCACCGAAAAGCATATCTCTGTGTATATGTCTTACATATATATAGTGAGGTCTTGCGTTATCGATCGCAAACATACAGTCGCTCGTTATATAGGGTCTCGGCATGATGACCATGTCAAGAGAGGACGGGAGAATGAGCGCGCCAAGCGCGGTAACGTCCCATATTTGCTTTGACCATACGGGAACGTTTCCGGTGTTGTATCCCTTTGTAATATCCACGAGGTAATCACAAAGAGCGTTCTTTCCTCTGAGATGGCACTCAAGCTCGGGGATGGTGGTCGTAAATGCGGAGCATACTCCGTTGCAGGGGACTACGAGAAGCGGTACACCCGAATCAAACACTACCTGAGCCGCCTTTACGTCCCCGCGAAGATTGAATTCCTTTGTATCCTGCCAATGCAAAGCATGCCCTCCAAGCCACACAACACACATTTTTTCGCATATTGAAGGGCATTTCAGAATGGCAGATGCAACGTTTGTTATAGCGCCTATAGCCACTACGTAAACGGTATTTTCGGCCTCGCTGACCGTTCTTATGATATTATCGCACGCGTCGCTGGAAACGGGAGTCTTATTATCCTTCATAAACTCACACGAGCCTCTGTATACGGGAATATCCGCATCGGGATCGGTAAGCTTCATTATGTTGAATATCTCATGATAGCTTTTTTCCATACCGTCTGCCGCAGAGGACGATCTACGGTTAAAGAACGGAGCCGCATTTATTGACAAAAGGTTTACACGGTCACTTGAAAGCATCGCGTATGCTATTGCATACTGGTCGTCTATCTCGTTATATGCATCGGTATCAAGTATGATATCCTTGATGCTGTTTTCTCTTAAGCTTGCGAGAATGCTTTTCATATCTTTCATATTATCACCTCTGAAAAATCACAGCCTCAACTTTCGTCAAGGCTGTGAACAGTAACCGAATGATATCAGTTTTTGTGGCGGAAGAGACTCATAAGGTCCTCAGCCTTCTTATCCTCTTTATTTTCCTCGGAGGTAGCTGCCTTAACTACAGGCTCTGCTGCCTTCTTGGGCTCCTCTTTCTTAGCGGACTCTGTCTTTGCAAAGCCGGTAGCGATAAGAGTGATCTTCATCTCGTCCTCGAGAGACTCGTCGAATGCAAAGCCCCAAATGATGTTTGCATCTGCACTTGCTTCGTTAGCAACGAGAGTGGAAGCGAGCTCGATATCGTCAAGTCCAACGTCGGGAGAAGCTGTGATGCTGATAAGTATACCCTTTGCACCGTTGATGCTTGTCTCGAGAAGCGGGCTGGATATAGCCATTCTTGCGGCATCCTCCGCCTTGTCCTTACCTGTTGCGTAACCAACGCCCATATGAGCATAGCCTGCCTCGTACATTACGGAGGTAACGTCTGCGAAGTCAAGGTTTACGAACTGGGGAACGCTGATAAGCTCGGAGATGGAGCGAACACCGTCGCTGAGAACGCCGTCTGCCTTCTCAAAAGCATTAGCGAGAGTGATTCTGCTGTCGGAGATCATCTTCAGTCTTTCGTTGGGGATAACGATGAGAGAGTCAACGTATTCGCCGAGCTCTGCGATACCCTTATCTGCCTGATCCATTCTCTTCTTGCCTTCAAATGCGAAGGGCTTTGTAACGATAGCTACTGTGAGAATGCCCATTTCCTTAGCGACCTTAGCAACGATAGGAGCAGCTCCTGTTCCTGTTCCGCCGCCCATACCTGCAGTAAGGAATATCATATGTGCGCCTGCAACGGCACTTCTGATGTCTTCTATGTTCTCTTCTGCTGCCTTAGCGCCGATCTCGGGGTTAGCGCCTGCACCGTGTCCCTTTGTGATCTTGTCGCCGATAACGATCTGTGTTGCGGCATTAGATCTTCTAAGGGCCTGTCCGTCAGTGTTGATAGCGATAAACTCTACGCCCTTTATATTTGAATTTATCATGCGATTGATAGCGTTATTTCCGCCGCCACCGACGCCTATAACCTTTATTACAACGCCACTTTCATACATTTCTTCGTGTTCAAAGCTCATAATTATTTTCCTCCGTTATCTACATAGAGATAAATTTTTATCTATTTTATATGATACTATATTTTTCACCTATTTTCAATAGGCTTGTTTAAATGTTTAACAAATGTGTGATTTTTTTTTACAATTCACCGTTCATATATGCGACTTCAGCGGTCATACGATACTGTTATCTTTTTCAGTATGCTTATGTCCACGTTAAGCTTTGGGGTATTCTCGTTTGGGTTATCGGAAAGCCATTTTGCAAGGGTTGCCAGCTTCTCCTCAACGTCCTTCACGCTTCCGACCTTTACGTCTGCTCCGGAAATGAACTTTATATTTATATCAAATTTGTTTTTCACGTCCAGATATGCACTGTAATCTCTTATACCCGAATTGCTCAGCGCGGCATATATTCTCGAAAAGGTTTCGGGGTCCATACCCGCCTTTTCGGGAAATATTATTATCTTACCGAGGCTTATTTCCTTCGGTGTATCTATATCTATCTTCATAAGCTGAACTCGTTCAGGCTCGCCCGAGGAGACCTCAAGCACCTTCATTTCCGAATTCAAAAGATAGTATTTTCCGAGATATTCGACGTAGCATTCGGCATTCTCACCCTCGATATTTATCACAACCGTATCAGGGGAATGCTTCTCCACCGTAACGCTTTTTATATACGGCATCTCATCGGTATACTTCTTTTCAAGTTCGTCGACGTTTACGTAGAAATACAGCTTGCCGCCCTTATCGTCAAGATAGGAGTACAGCACCTCTTGTATTCTTTCAACACTGTACGGGGACTCGCCCTTAACTATAACGTTCTTTACAGTATAGCCGTTATTTATCAATGCCGCTATGATCAAAAGCAAAACGAGGGATACGATGATCAATACGGTATACAGCACCTTAAGTGACAGATTCTTTTTGCCTCCGCCGCCCTCGTTACGGGGTTCTTCCCCGCCCGAGCCTCCTTCTCCGTAAAGAAACCGGGTGCCCATATCTTCGTTATTATTCACGTTCATTTCTGATCCTTATTTTTCTGCTTACTCAAAAGCTTTTCTATTTCAAAAAGTATTATCTCGTTGACATCCGCATGCGCGATGCCCTCGCACTCCTCTGCCATTTCCTTTCTCTGCTTTTCGTTTGCTATAAGCTGCTTTACAGCTGCCTCAAGATGCTCGTTCATATTTTCGCTTTCCTCTATCAGTATACCTGCACCTCTTTCGGAAAGGACCTTTGCATTTTTCAACTGATGATTGTTCGTAACGTTGGGAGAAGGGATTATTATCGCGGGCTTCTTATTGAGCGCGATTTCGGATATCGTCATAGCGCCCGCACGGGTAACGACTATATCCGCAGCAGCCATTTGGAGCGGCATATCGTAAATATACTCCATGATCTTTACGTTTTCGCACTTATCAAGGCCGAGCGAATATGCGCTTTCCCTCATCTCCTCGTACAGTCTGCTTCCTGCGGAATGCACTGCAAGGATATCGGGATAGTGCCGGATATACTGATCGAAGAGATTGAGCATTCCGTCGTTCATCTTTTGTGCGCCGAGGCTTCCGCCGAAGGAAAGGATCATATACTTATACTTGCCTTCAATACCGAGCTTTCTTCTCGCCTCGTCGTAATCGTATTTTACAACATTTCTTATCGGGTTACCGACGTTTACTATTTTCTTCGCCTTTTTAAGATACTTAGCCGTCTCTCTAAAGTTTGTAAATATTATGTCGCAATATTTTTGCAGGCGCTTTACCGCTGCCCCCGGAACTGCATTAGACTCGTGAACGCACGAGGGGATTCCCATTTTAGCCGCCGCGACGAGAATAGGCCAGCAAACGTATCCTCCTGTTCCTATCACTATATCGGGGAGGAATTCGTTTATTATTTTCTTTGCCGCAGCGGGAGACGTAACGGCAAGATACAGCGACTTTATATTTGACAAAGAAAGGGATCTTGAGATTCCTCTGACGTCAACGTGATAAAGCTTATAGCCCTCTCTCGGAACAAGCTTGTTTTCCATTCCACGCGGTGTACCGACAAACGCTATTTCCGCATCGGGATATTTCTTTTTTATTATTTCCGCGATTGCCAGAGCGGGATAAATATGGCCGCCCGTGCCTCCGCCACTCAAAAGTACTCTCATAACAACTCCGTATGCCAATGGCTTAAAACTATATAAAAAACTGTTACTTAACGTCACAATATCTTGAAAGTCCGAGCACAACTCCGAACTCAAGCATCTGTATTATCATTGCAGAGCCTCCCGCACTGAAAAGTGGGAGGGATATTCCCGTATTGGGGATGAGCGCCGTAACAACGCATATGTTCAATATTACCTGAAGTATAAGCTTTACGGCAAGGCCGCAAATGGTTATCGACACGAACATATTCTTTGCCGCAAGACCTATTTTCATCTCGCGCAAGAAGATCGCGAAAAACAGGACCAATACTGCAACACCGCCGACGAATCCCAGCTCCTCACATATTATCGGGAAAATGAAGTCGTTTTGCGGCTGAGAAACATATCCGTACTTAAGTCTGCTTTGACCGGGGCCGAGACCAAAGAGTCCGCCTGAGCTTATAGCGTAGAGACCCTGTGTAGTCTGCCAGTTTCCGTCGTTCAGCTCGGCATCGCTGTTGAGCCAGTTCATTATTCTGTCAACACCGTGTCCGGTGGAGAGCATAAGGACTGCCAGTGCTATTCCGCCGATTATTATTATTGCGAAAAACCATCTTTTGGGGGTTCCGCCTACGAACATTACGCTTATACCGATAGCGGCGAGAATTATCATACCCGAGTTATGCTTCTCGAGGAAGACGAGGCCGCAAAGAAGTCCGATCACCGCAATGGGGATCACTACGCCGAAAAGGAGTGAGCGCTTCGTATCCTTGACGTTTGTTATTTTATCGTGATTTGCCGACATAAACAGTGCAAGGAATGCAACGAGCACTGTCTTCGCGAGCTCGGAGGGCTGCAAGGAAAACGGACCTATCTGGAGCCATCTTTTTGCACCGCCCGCCTCTGTACCGATAAGAAGTACAAGCATGAGAAGGATTATAACGACGACGAATCCGATAATGATGAACATTGAATATGTGCGAAGAGATTTTGCAAAGTAGATAGCCGCGCCCATTGCGAGAAGGCCAAACGCTATAAACTTTATATTCTGAAAGAAAAAGTAGAACTTATCGTCGTAGAAGGTATCCGCATACGAGTTGGTCGCGCTGAGGGACACGATAAACGCAAACCCTATCAAAACGGAAAAAAGTATGAGAAGCATCGGGTCTACGTTATGAAGCACGACCTCCTCACTTGAATTCATTCTTTCAGCGAAGGTCTTGCTGAGTTCGGAGTACGATCTTTCCTTATTTGACTTTTGAACTTCCTTGGTTTTTTTATATACGCTTACTCGGTTCTCCGTCTCCGCAAAGGGTTCCGAGCTTTTTTTGTTTTTAAAAAGACCAAGCTTTTCCCAGAAGCTCATGCGACCGTCCTCCTTAATGATATTTTTAAGTTCTTATAATTTATATTCCGAAAAATGCAAGCACACAAAGAAGAAGTGTAATTACTGAAAATACCGTAACTATCTTTATCTCGCCCCAACCGCTCTTTTCAAAGTGGTGATGGATGGGAGACATCTTGAATATGCGCTTTCCGGTAAGCTTGAAGGACGCTACCTGAAGCATTACCGATATCGTTTCAAATATGAATACGAATCCTGCGATGACCGCTATCAAAGGATTGTTGAGCGAGAACGCCATACCGATTATCATACCGCCGAGATAAAGCGATCCGGTATCGCCCATAAATATTCTTGCGGGGTGGAAGTTGTAAACGAGGAATCCGACGCATCCTCCTATAACGACCGCGGATGCGATAAGAGTAGATGCATCCTTGAGAATAAATGCGGATACCGTAAAGAATATTCCCACGACGGTGCTTATGCTCGCACAAAGACCGTCTATACCGTCAGTGAGGTTTGTGCTGTTTACGAAACCGCATATAAGTACTATGGCGAATGCATAGTAGAATATGCCAAGATCAAGAGATATTCCGAAATAAGGAATAACGAGCTCTGTCGTCATATTTCCTGATACCGTCATAGCAAAAATGTATATACTTGCGGCGAGTATCTGAAGAATGAGCTTCTGATATGCTTTAAGTCCCTGATTCTGCTTCTTTATAAGCTTCGTGTAGTCGTCTACAAATCCGATGAGGGCATTCATAACTCCGAGGAGAAGGGTGAGTGCGAGGGGAATGAGATTCTTCGCTTCGCCGGTCACATAAGCGTATATGAAGAGAACGAGCATTACCACGAGGGTAGGTATTATAAAGCAGATACCTCCCATGGTAGGTGTTCCCTCTTTGCTTTTGTGCCATCTGGGACCTATATCCAATATTTTTTGACCTACTTTTCGGCTTTTAAGCACCGGAATGGTATATTTAAGCATAATTACGCTTGCTATAAACGTCGCCAAAACTGAAATAATAAAAATCACGGTCATGCTTTGGGTCATAATATTTTACCCGCCTGTACACAGGCATTCCTTCCTACGATTTATCTGTTATTATATCGCTTACGCCTTTAATTCCTTAAATGCTTCGACGATACGCTCCGCTTTTATGGATCTGCTTGCTTTTACGAGCAGGACGTCGCTCTTTTTCATCATGGAGTCAATCGTTTGCGCTATCTCCTTACACTCGTCGGACGATGTAAAATGATACGAGCAGGACGCGTCAAGACCTGCATTGATCGCACCGCCGTTGATATTCACCGAAAGGTCTCCGACTGTTAAGATGACGTCTACGCCGCTTTTTACAGCGTATTCTCCGAGCTCACTGTGAAGCTGCTCACTGTTATCTCCGAGCTCCTTCATATCTCCGAGAACGGCAAACGCTCTGCCGCCGTTAGTCTTTGAAAGTCTTACAAGTGCATTTATTGCCGCACGCATGGACTCGGGAGCCGCGTTGTAGCAGTCCTCCACAACAGTATATCCGTTAACGTTTACGATATTCTGTCGCATTGAGGCATTTTTAAAATTCCTTATGCCGCTTATCGAACTTTCGGGAGAAATTCCGAGCATTTCCGCCGCCGCTATTGCTGAAAGTGAGGAGATAACGAAATGCTCTCCCACTCCACCTACCTCAACGTCGTAATAGGTCTTTCCCGCGTGGGTATAATCAAAGAGCATGCTTTGATTCTCGGTGAATCTTATGTTGAATGCAAAATAATCGCTTTTTTCGTTTTTTAACGAGCATTTCACTATATTGAACGGATACTTATCAAGATTAGCCTTCGAGAGCATCTCGTCGTCAGCGTTTATAACGAGATATCCGTCGCTCTGAAGTCCGTCCGTAACCTCAAGCTTTGCCTTGAGTATATTTTCTCTCGTTTTAAGATATTCAAGGTGCGAATGACCTACGTTGGTTATAACCGCTACCTTCGGCTTTGCCGCAAGTGACATTGAACTTATCTCACCGAGTCCGCTCATCCCCATTTCAAATACTGCGTAGGAGTATTCGCAAGACATTCCGAGAAGAGAGATCGGCATTCCTATCGTGCTGTTATAGTTTCCGTCTGTTTTATATACGTTCTTCTGCGAGGACACCGCAGAATAAACAAGCTCCTTAAGTGTGGTTTTTCCAACGCTTCCCGTTACCGCTATAGCGCAAAGGTCGTGGCATTTTTTTATTCTATATGCGGATGCTGCTATCGAAAGAGCCTTCTCGCTTGATGGAACGAGTAGATATGCGCAAGAGGCATAGGGCTCGATCGGAAGCTCCTCGCAGATAATGCATACCGCGCCGCCACTAACGGCCTTATCCATATATTTATGACCGTCGGTATTCTCACCTCTTATCGCAACGAAGACGCAATCCTGCTCTACCTCACGAGAGTCGGTACATATTGATGAAAGCACTATCCCGTCTGTTTTCGGAGAACCCGTTGCGGGCACACTCAGATAGGAGGCTAACTCGTTTACTGTAATACCGTTAAGTTTAATCTTCATCTTTATTCTCCCGAATGCTCCCTTTTATAGTTAAGGCAACACTCTTCAACTATTACTATTTCATCAAACGGATGCTTTCCGCTTGAATCTATCTCATATTTTTCGTGTCCCTTACCTGCGAGAAGTATCGTGTCTCCGCTTAATGCATTGGATATCGTATGCTTTATCGCTTCTCTTCTGCTTTCGATCACAGTGTATCTGTCGAACCCTTCGGGAAAGCCCGAGATTATATCGTTTATTATGTCTGACGGTCTTTCGCTTCTTGAATTGTCCGAGGTAACTACGACGAAGTCGGCCATCTGCGAGGCTATACGCCCCATAACGCTTCTTTTGGTCTTATCCCTGTCTCCACCGCAGCCGAACAGCAAAACGAGTCTGCCGTTCTTCTCTCTGACGTCTTTGAATGCGGAAAGCACCTTCTCAAGAGCATCCGGTGTATGGGCGTAATCCACAAAAACAGAAAAAGGAACACCGTACCCTCGGCTTATCTTCTGCATTCTTCCCGGTACACCGAGGAAGCCTCCGAGAGCAGATCTTATGCACGCATTCGGTATTCCCATTTCACTTGCGCACGCGGCGGCAAGCAAAGAATTTGAAACATTGAAGGCACCGGTAAGGTGCATTTTTATATCAGATCTTTTGCCCTTGAGATAGAGTGTGTAATCTATCCCTTCGGTACCGAACATACGGACGTTTTCAGCATAACAATCCGCACGGTCGGAGACAGTTGAAGCACTTACGATCCTTACGCCGTGCAATGCTTTCGTTATGCGCGAGGCATATGCATCGTCGTAATTCAGTATTACGCTTTCGGCTTTTCTCAAAATATCAAGCTTGGCGGAAAAGTAATTATCCATATTCCCGTGTATATCAAGATGCTCGGGACTGAGATTTGAAAATATCGCATATTCAAAATGCAGCGAAGCGAGCTTTTTCAACACGGACGCGTGGGACGTCGTTTCCATCACCGCAACCGAAGCCTTTTTTTTCACAAGCTCGGACAGAACCGAGTAAAGCTGATAAGGATCCGGAGTAGTAAGATTTGCCAGCTCGTTCTCGCTTTTAACATTCAGCCTTTCTCCGTTGAAGAAGCATCCCGCCGTGCCTATAAGCCCGTGATCTATTCCCGCCTTATCGAGCATAGCGCAAAGCATATATGCTATGCTGGTCTTTCCGTTTGTTCCCGTTACCGCTATGCACCGTATCCGCTTTGAAGGATACCCGAATATAGCGTCCGCGGCATACGCATATGCCTCGCGGGTGTTTTCTGCGCCAAGCAATGCGACGCCGATATCTTTAAATTCGTTTACTCTTTTTTTATCGACCACGACCGCCGATGCACCGCGCCTTACAGCCTCGGCAATATAATCATGTCCGTCCGTTCTCATTCCCGCTATGGCGAAGAATACGTCGTTTGCATTTACACTTCCCGAATAAGATGAAGCGCCACACACGTCGGTGCCTGCATCTCCTTCATCCTCAAATGTCAGTCCGGCATACTCTGCCAGCTCGGAAAGTCTCACAGATCATTCCTCCAAAAAAAGTCTGCTTCTACGTCCTTTTTTGAATAACCGTTTATTCGTCTCCGTTATCCATATATACCGAGGTAACCGTAACTACGGTACCGGCACTTACCTTTGTTCCTGCGGCAGGTGTCTGAGAAATTATCTTTACGTCTGCACCGAGTCCGAAATTCTTGATTCCGTTGACCTTTACGTTCAGACCTGAGTTTATTATAAACTGATTTGCAGAGGCAAGATTCATTCCAACCACGTCAGGAACAGTATATTCACTTTTATCCTCTTCTGTTCCGAGGTAAAGTGTTATCTTTCCGCATCCCTTAGTAAAGGTAGCACCTCTTGCGGGAGACTGAGCGGTAACCTTTTCCCCCTCACCTACGAGCTCGTAGTCGCATCCGAGAGAGCTTATGATCCTCTCCGCGTTCTCTCTTGTTCTGCCTACGTAGTTTCCTACCTCTATCGTAAGTCTCTCAAGCTCGGCATCGGTGTATACCGGCTCTACTCCGAGCATCGGAAGTATCTCCTCAAGTACCATTCCTGCGTAAGGAGCCGCGTTTACGCTTCCCCACTGGCTTCCGAGTCTGGGCTCGTCGTTTACGATAAGTATTACGTACTGAGGATCATCCGCGGGAGCAAACGCAACGCACGATCCTATTCTGAGGCTTGCGTTACCCTCTTCGTCTCTCTTATCCGTTTTCTCGGTCGTACCTGTTTTTGCGCCTACTCTGTAGCCGGGAACATAAGCGTTTCTTGAGGACTGGGCGTTAGCGGTAGCCTCGCCGAGTATCTCGCAGATGGTCTTACTCGTGCTATCACTTACGACACTGCGCTTGACCTCTACGCCATAATCCTTTATGACATTTCCGTCGGAATCTATTATCTTATCAACAACGTGAGGAACAACGAGTTCTCCTCCGTTTACCGCCGCACTGACAGCAACGATATGCTGAAGCATGGATATACCGAAGTTTTGGCCGAAGGAAGCACACGCAAGGTCTACCACGCCGAATTTATCGCGCGAATAGAACACGCCCGTACCCTCACCCGAAAGG
>JAZSLE010000041.1:0-2113 GCA_045535215.1 Eubacteriales bacterium | reverse complement strand
GTGACGTTGCGGAATGTAAGACGGGACACATAAACAGCACGTATTTCATTACGACGGATACGGGCGCAAAGTACGTTCTTCAGAAAATAAATTCTAACGTATTCAAGAAGCCCGACCAGGTAATGCACAACATTTGCGGCGTTACCGAGCATCTCAAGGGCATCATTGCAATCAACGGCGGTGACGTTGAGAGAGAAACTCTTACCGTAGTCCCCGCAAAGGACGGAAAGAGCTATTACGTGGATAAGGACGGAGAGACCTGGCGACTCTACATTTTTATAAAGGATGCAAAAACCGAAAATGTGGCTGAGAGTCCCGAGATGTTTGAAATGGTCGGCGAGGCATTCGGAATGTTCCAGAATATGCTTGCAGACTATGATGCATCCACTCTTTACGAGACCATTCCCAACTTCCACAACACGAAGAAAAGATTTGAGAACTTTTTGAATTCTCTTGCTGCTGATCCCAAGGAAAGAGCAAGTGAATGCAAGGATGATATAGAATTTGTAAAGACTAGAGAGGATAAGTGTGCTTGCATCGTTGATGCTATAGAGTGCGGAAAGCTTCCTCTTCGCGTAACGCACAATGACACAAAGCTTAACAACATTATGCTTGACCAAAAGACGGGAAAGCCTCTTGCGGTCGTAGATCTTGACACCGTAATGCCCGGATCAATGCTTTACGACTTCGGTGACGCTATAAGATCCGGAGCAACAAGCGCGGCAGAGGATGAGACCGATCTTTCAAAGGTGTTTGTGAAGCTGGATATGTTCGAGGCCTTTACAAAGGGATTCCTTAAGGCGCTCGGCAGCTCTGCTACGAGTGAGGAGATCGCTATGTTCCCGATGGGGGCGTACGTAATAACCTTTGAGACAGGTATCCGTTTTCTCACAGACTATCTTGACGGTGACGTATATTTCAGAACCGAATATCCCACCCACAATCTTGACAGAGCGAGGAATCAGTTCAAGCTTGTAAAGGATATGGAAGATAAAATGGACGCTCTCAACGCGATCGTAAGCAAGTATATCAATAACTGAAACTATAAGCCTTGATTTTATGAACGGAGGAAAAAACATGTCAGTATTAGTATCAGGTGGAGCAGGTTACATCGGCTCCCACACAATAGTAGAGCTTCTCAATGCAGGGTATGAGGTAGTATCCTTTGACAACCTTTGTAACTCACACGAGGAGTCAAATGCAAGAATAAAGCAGATAACCGGTAAGGATTTCAAGTTCTATAAGGCAGATATGCTTGATATAGAGGCACTTGATAAGATATTCGCTGAAAATCCGGAGATAGACAGCGTTATTCACTTCGCAGGTCTTAAGGCAGTGGGAGAAAGTGTTGCAAAGCCGATCGATTATTATCACAACAACCTCACCGGAACACTCAACCTTTGCGCCACTATGAAAAAGTACGGTGTAAACGTTATCGTGTTCTCCTCGAGCGCTACCGTTTACGGTATGCCCAAGATGGTTCCGATAAGAGAGGATTTCCCGCTCTCCACCACTAACCCCTATGGTGAGACAAAGCTCATGATAGAGAGAATACTCAAGGATATCTGTGTATCCGATCCCGAGCTCAGCGTGTCTGTTCTCAGATACTTCAACCCGATCGGAGCTCACAAGAGCGGTCTTATCGGTGAGGACCCCAACGGCATTCCGAACAACCTCCTTCCCTACATTGCTCAGGTAGGTATCGGAAAGCTTAAGTGCCTCAGCGTTTACGGTAACGACTATCCCACACCCGACGGAACCGGCGTAAGAGACTACATTCACGTTGTAGACCTCGCAAGAGCACACATAAAAGCTCTTGAGCTTGCAAGCAGGGTAAAGGGAATAGACTACTTTAATATCGGTACAGGAAACGGCTATTCCGTTCTTGAGGTAGTAAAGGCATACGAGAAGGCAAGCGGAAAGACGATAAACTACAAGATCGTTGACAGAAGACCCGGTGATATCGCGGAGTGCTATGCAGATCCCACCAAGGCCTACGAGAAGCTCGGCTGGAAGGCAGAGTACGGAATAGAGACAATGTGCGAGGACCTTGCACGTTGGCAGACAATGAATCCTAACGGATACGGGGAATAATTATGATGTATAGAAGACC
>JAZSLE010000121.1:0-5590 GCA_045535215.1 Eubacteriales bacterium | reverse complement strand
CCCAAATACGCCGACATCGTTCTCGGCAACTGATAGTATATATTCCGACACCGTTTGGTGTCGGAATTTTTTGTTATCACTTGACAAAGCGTCTTTCGTGTGATATAATAATACCTATGAAAAATCACTAAAAAAGGGGATAAACAATGAAAAGATCAACAAAAATGCTCGTTCTTCTCTTGGCACTTCTTCAGGTGCTGCCGATGCTATTCGCTTGCACACCTATAGACGCACCCGAGAAGTCCGAGTCAGACACTACAGATGCAATAACCACGGATGCCGTACCGGAACCGGGTGTTGCAAATCTTATGAAAGACGGCAAGCTTTTATACACCACTATAAAATACGCTACCGCGGGTGATCTGGTTTTCGCGGCAATGGAAAAGCTTCAGAATAAAATAAAAGACGTTACCGGTGAAAAGCCGAAAATAGTAGAGGATACCTCCTCCGATATGTTCCCTCCCGATTCAAGCACGTATGAGATACTTGTCGGTATGACGAACTATCCCGAAAGCAAACAGGTGCACGAAACGGTAATATACGGTGACTACAAGATAGCTATCGTCGGAAACAAGATAGTCGTAGCCGCACACACGGACAAAGAGATATCAAGAGCTATAACCTACATTTGCACAACGATGCTCAAGAAAAAGGGCGAGGACGGAAAGCTCTTGCTTGACATAACAAATTACGAATACGTTTCAAACAAGAAATACCTTGAGATAAGCATAAACGGAACACCGATAAAAGACTTCACCATCGTATACGGAAGTGCATACGGTTCGGATAGCTACAGCAAAGCATCCGCAGAACAACTCAAGAATACCCTCAGTGAAAGAGCAGGACTCGCTGTAGACGTAATCAGGGATATAGACGTATCCAAATGCACTACACCACATAAGATATACATCGGAACCGATTTCAGGCAAGTAACCGTTCCCACCGAAATCGGTACTCAGGAAAAAATGAGCTACACGGCAAAAACGGTGAACGGGGACTTTTACATAGTTGCAGGCGGATACTTGTCCGGCTTTTTGGCAGTAACCAAGGTCATAAATGAGAATCTTTCCGGCTCCATCCCCGAAAACAAGGTGGATATAAAGGACTCCGAGGGAACGTTTCTCGACGTTATTGAGCAGCCTAAGACCGAAGGAACCGAATTCAGAGTTATGACATATAACGTCATGGCTCAGTGGTCCGGATGGGGCGGCGACTATATGCCCGTTCCGCAGAGATATGAGGCGTTTAAGGCTATAATAGACGGCTATAGCCCCGACGTCGTAGGTCTTCAGGAAGTAAGCAGCCAATGGAGTGAAAAAATACTCAACGAAATGAAGGATACCTACACCTTTGTAAACAGAAAGACCCCAGACGGAAAATTTGTTAACCTCTCTACCATTATTTATAAGCACGATAAGTTCGACCTCATTGACAGCGGTCTTCAGTATTTCTCCTATAACGGACCTAACCAGATAAGACTCGTTAATTGGGCTATCTTCAAGGATAAGGAAACAGGCAAGCAGTTCGCGTTCTTCAACACGCACTGGATGTTCTATTCCATCGATAACAACGACGGTCAAAGAAAGTCTCACTCCGAGGAGCACGCAGTTATCATCAATAAGGTAATGGCAAATCATCCCGACGTAAAATACGCCTTCTCTACAGGTGACTACAACACAGAGCTTGACCATGAGTATTGCAAAAACTTCCTCAAGAATGCAAACCTCATAAACTCTCTCGATATAGCAAAGGCTGCAGGCACGCTTAAGAACAACGTTGGCGGAAGCGGTTCACTCGGCGTACCGAGAAAGGATATGACAGGCGGCGGTCAGATAGACAACATCTTCGTTACGAATAACATGAAGGTGCTTCGTCACGAGACGATACTTTGGAACTGTGTTGAGCACGTATCCGACCACTCCCCCAAATACGCCGATATAGTTCTCGGCGACTGAACATATGGCCCCGATCGAAAAATATCTCGTCGAACTCTTTAATTTTTCTATTGACTGACAATATTAGATTTTCGTGATACAATATCACCATAAAACACTTGAAAGGACAAAAAGCAAATGGGAAAAACAATAAAGCTCATCGTTCTCACGTTGGTGTTACTTCAGATTCTTCCGTTGCTGCTTTCCTGCAATGGCTTATCTGACGAAAACGGAGACACTCCCACGGAAACCACTCCCATGGAAACCACTCCCGAAGAAACCACGGACGCAACAACAACTGAAACTCCAAAGGAGCCTAAAATCATAAAGCTTGTAAAAGACGGAAAGCTCTTGTTTACCACTATAAAGTACACAAGCAAAGATCCAGACCTGTACTCTTCACTCCAAAAAATGCAATCGAAAATAAGCGAGGCTACGGGAATAGCACCCGCGCTCGTCGAGGATACGGCCTCCTACACCGACGATCACGATTCCGCGGCGTACGAAATACTTGTCGGATCGACAAGCTACATTGAAAGCAGACAAACTATAGGTCAGGTAATATACGGCAACTATAAAATAGTATTGGTAGGCAACAAGATAGTTATTGCCGCACACACAGACGCCGATCTCAAGAAGGCCGTAAATTACATTTGCAACTCCATGCTTAACAAAAAAGACGAAAACGGTAAGCTTTTGTTCGAGATACGCGAGCACGACAATATTATTCCCCGCGATTTTATCAATCTCACCATAAACGGAGCTCCGATAAGTGACTTCACGATCATATACGGAAGCAAGGACGATTCTCGCGACTACAACCTCGATGCGGCAACCAGGCTTCAAGAGGCGATCGCCACAAGCACAGGGTATTATCTGAACACTCTTATGGACGTAAGCGCCCGCGACTGTATCACACCGCATAAAATATACATAGGAAACGAATTCAGAATACTTCCCAACGGAATCACTCTCGACATTCCCGAAGAAATGTGCTATCGTGGAAAAACAGTAAACGGTGACCTTTATATAACCACCGGAGGATATCTCTCCCGTATACTTTGCATTCCCAAGATCACCGCTGAATTCTTCGGGGGCAAGACCGCCGGTAAAAAGGTTGACATAAAGGATTTTGAAGGTTCCGTAATAGAGGTCCTTGAGCAACCCAAGACAACAGGCACCGAATTCAGAGTTATGACATATAACATCATGGCTCAGTGGGCTTCGTGGGGCGGAGATTATATGCCTATAGTACAGCGCTATGAGGCGTTCAAGGCTATTATTGACGGCTACGACCCCGACATAATAGGCATTCAAGAGGTAAGTGAGCAGTGGAGTACAAAGATACTCAATGAGATGAGCAACACCTACACGTTTGTCAATAGAAAGACGCCCGACGGAAAATTCATAAACCTCTCCACGATCCTCTATAAGCAAAGCAAGTTTGATCTTGTAGACAGCGGCCTTCAGTATTTCTCGTACAACGGGCCAAACCAGATACGACTCGTAGACTGGGCAATACTCAAGGATAAAGCAACAGGAAAGCTGCTGGCGTTCTTCAACACGCACTGGATGTTCAAATCCGGAAACGATTCGGAAAGAAAAGCACATTCCATAGAGCATGCCAAAATAATAAAGGATGTAATGGCGGCCCACCCCGACGTAAAATACGCCTTCTCTACCGGTGACTATAACACTGACCTCAAGCATGAATACTGCATCAACTTCCTCAAGAATTCGGGTCTTGTTAACTCTCTTGATATAGCGAAGGCTGCAGGAACGGCGATGAATGACGTAGGCGGATGCGGAACACCCGGAAATTCGAGAAAAGACTTTGTTGATCCGGGTAATCAGATAGACAACATCTTCGTTACGAATAACATGAAGGTGCTTCGTCACGAAACGATACTTTGGAACTGTGTTGAGCACGTTTCCGACCACTCACCTAAATACGCCGACATCATTCTTGGAAATTAAATAAGAGAAAATCAAATTCCCACTCGTCTATTCGGCGAGCGGGATAAAACTAAGCAGGCCGAAAGCGAAACGTAAGACGATCAAAAAAGGATATTAAAAATGAACAATTCGCCGCTATCTATAGCATTCAGCTTTCTCGCGCTTCTGATGTACTCGGGAAGCTACTTATTCAAGAAAAAAAGTGTATATCTGATCTTTCAGGGACTCGGCGGATTAAGCCTTGTTTTTTCATATTTTTTTGCAAGCAACTTCTTTGCCATGATCTCTCTTTTCATAGGATTGCTCAGAACGACCGTCTATTTTCTTTTTGAATGCAAAAACAGAAAGGTTCCCGTGTACATAGTCGTGATACTGTGTGTAGCAACACTCGGTAATTATTACGTACTGAATTTCATTTTCGGTCAGGAGTCAAATCCGCTCGACCTTATTCTCGCACTTGCGTTCGTGCTGTACGCTATCATATTCAGCATCAGGAATCTGCAGCTGGTGAGGATCACTATAATCGTCCCACTCTCACTGACGATACTGTACAACGTTCTGATAAACGCTCCGATATTCACACCGATATCCTATTCGGTAGAGCTCATCGTGACTGTAATTACGCTTATATATTATTATTTTTACGATAAGAAGAAAAAAGAAGCGGACGCCGTAAAGGATCTTAAATCAAGTGAATGATATTATAATACGTACCGCCGCAAAGGTCTTGCCACGTGCAAATCAAAGCGGCGTTTTTTTCATCTTTTCTCACTTTAAATTCAACGTATTTATTGACATTTAATTTTATATGTGATATAATAGAATCACCAAATCATACTGTGAGGTGTAAAAATGAGTAATTCTAAATTTTTCATCAATGGAAAAGGCGTAGAAAATTATTCTATCGTCTACTTAACCGAACAATCGCAAAAGGAATACAATGAAAAGAACGCACAGCTTCTCAAGGAAGCTATCGATGCTGTAAGTGAAGGTGATATTGCAGTGCTTCCCGATACAGAAGCTGGCGCTACAGAATGCAGGATATGCATCGGAAACGGCATTGACGGAGTCAAGGCAGCTGAAATGGAATACCTTGTAAAGGTAACTGAGAAGGACATATATATAGTAGGTGGCGGACTTATGTCCGATTGGCTTGCTGTAAAGATGATAATAGAAAAATACTTCACCGAGAAGAGCGAGGGAGTTACCGTTGAAAACGACAATGCTACCCTTCTTGACGTTACGTCCTGCCCGAAGACCGAGGGAACAGAATTCAGAGTTATGACGTACAACATCCTCGTTGAGTATCCCTCTTGGGGAACCTATCTCACGGTCGAGATGAGAAGCGAGCCGTTTATGTCAATAATAGACGTATACGATCCCGACGTTGTCGGACTTCAGGAGGTAAGTGAAAAGTGGGACGTTGAAATACTCAACAAGCTCAGCGACAAGTACACATTCGTTTACCAGAATACTCCCGACGGCAAGTTCATAAACCTTTCGACAATAATATACAAGCACGACAAGTTTGACCTCGTTGACAGCGGACTTCAGTACTTCTCCTACGACGGTCCTAACAAAATAAGACTCGTCACCTGGGCAAATCTCAAGGATAAGGCAACCGGTAAGCAGTTTATATTCTTCAATACTCACTGGTGCTTCTACAAGAAGCCGGACGACGCGCCTCGCAGAGCGCATTC
>JAZSLE010000234.1:0-3252 GCA_045535215.1 Eubacteriales bacterium | reverse complement strand
AAGCAGTTCTTTAATAAAAAGATCACCCCAACGGAGAACATCCGGCGGGGTGATTTTTTTAATTGTTTTCTGTTATTGTTCTGAACGTGTTAGTTCTTTCGCATTCGCTTACTATTATTCTCGGAGCCTGCGAAACAGCGGTAGCATTGGCAGGAAGATCCTTTGCCAAAGCACAGCCCGCGCCTATTCGTGCGTTATCTCCGACCGTAACGTTACCGATCACAACAGCATTCGCGCCTATCATTACGCCTTTTCCTATCGCCGGTGCTCCGTTTCGGGGATGTCCGGGTATTGTGTTTGATCCTATCGTAACGTTTTGAAATATTATACAGCCTTCACCGATAGTTGCCGCAGCAGAAATAAAGATTCCCGAAAGTCCGTGAGGCGTCTCAAAGGGAACTATCTTCTTGCTTACGGGTATAGATGCATTGAATTTTCTCTGCAGCTTCATTATCTTCGAAAGCAAGAAAAATTTTCTTATTTTATTCTTGGAGGACAAATACTTTCTGTACAGCTTCCAATGCTTTTCGGTAAGGTTGGGAAAGAACAAAGAATCAATAAATTTAATAATCCTTGACATATATCAGTCCTCCTAAGAAAATGGCCCGCCCTACAGGATTCGAACCTGCGACCCTCGGAATCGGAATCCGATACTCTATCCAACTGAGCTAAAGGCGGATACTGAATCATTATACCACAAACGAGTTGCTTTTTCAAGTGGAAAACAAAAAAATATACTCACAAGGACAGATACAAAGTGTACCTGTCCTTGTTTTATAGAGATCAGCACTCCTTGAGATGGATCATTACCGTTTCAAAATCATTGAATGCTCTGGGAATGTTAAGACCTGCATTCATAAGAGTATCACCGTAGTATACGCAGCCAGTCTCAATATCCTTATACTGCTTCTTGGGATCGAGGCCCTGAAGTCTTATGATATGAGGCATATAAAGTGACGTTCTGATAACACCGTAGAATACTACAGCCTCTGTCTTATCTTCGCTGACGTAGCACCATGCGGCACTGTCTCTCTTTCTTGTGAAGGGATCTATCAATCTATACATTTCGCCGTTGTGAATAACGTTATAGTACTTATGATAGTTCTCGCACTGAACCTTTACAAGCTCCTTTTCCTCGTCCGTAAGCTTTGTTATATCAAGCTCATAGCCGAAAGTACCGAACATAGCAACATCGCCTCTCGTCTTAAAGGAAGCATCGCGCTTTGTCTGGTGGTTGGGACATGCGGAAACGTGGGCGCCCATAGAGGATGTAGGATAGCATACCGACGTACCGTACTGAATGTCAATTCTTTCTATTGCGTCCGTGTCATCACTTGTCCATATTTGAGGAGTATAGTAGAGCCATGCGGGATCAAATCTTCCGCCTCCGCTCGCGCATCCCTCTATAAGAAGATGAGGATATGCTGTTGTCAAGCGCTCAAGAAGAGCATAGAGACCGAGCACGTAGCGGTGGAAGTACTCTTTTTGTCTCTTTGCAGGAAGAAGGGAAGATGCAACCTCTGTGAGCGGACGGTTGAAATCCCACTTAATATACTCAATATTTGCATTGTCCATTACGTTCTTAATGCAATTAAAGAGATAATCGCGAACATCCTCACGTGTCATATCAAGAACACACTGATTTCTCGAGAGTGTCTTGTCACGCCCATCTATCTGGATAGTCCACTCGGGATGTGTCTCGTAAAGCTTGCTTATCGGGGAGATCATTTCGGGCTCAAACCAAATACCAAACTTCATTCCGAGAGCATTTACTCTGTCAACGAGAGCCTTAAGTCCGCCCTTGAGCTTTTCCTCGTTTACGAACCAGTCACCGAGAGATGTCTTATCGTCCTCACGACCGCCGAACCAACCGTCGTCCATAACGAGCATCTCTATACCGAGCTCCTGCGCCTGCTTTGCGATGTTGTAAAGCTTTTCCTCGTCAAATTTGAAGTAGGTAGCTTCCCAGTTGTTTATGAGTATAGGTCTCTTCTTAAGCTTCCAGGGACCTCTACAGAGATTATGCCTGTAAAGCTTGTGGTAGGTTCTGCTCATCTTTCCGAGACCCTCGTTGGAGTATACCATAACGACCTCGGGAGCGTAAAATTCCTCACCGGGCTCTAAGAGCCAGTTGAAGTCGGTGGACTCAATACCCATTATAAGTCTTACAGTCTCATAGGAGTCAAGCTCGACCTCTGCGGAGAAGTTGCCGGTGTAAACAAAGTTAAAGCCGTATACCTCGCCGTTCGTTTCGGTGGTATCGTCAGAAACGAGAGCAACAAAGGGGTTGTGGTTGTGGCTTGAGCAGCCTCTCTTACTTGCTATCGTCTGAATACCGTGATTGAGAGGTGTTCTCTCGAGCATTCTCTCCTTACCCCACATTCCGTAAAGGTGAAGAAGCTCGAAATGCTGGGCATAGAAATCAACGCACGCGGAATATACGCGTTCAATATCAAAGCTCTTGTCGGAAGTATTTTTTACTCTTACGTGTCTTGTAATAGCACTGTAATTTTTGAAAACAGTGTAGAAAAGTGTAACGAGAGCACCGGTGTGCGCATCTATCGTATCGACCTCAAGAGTATCCGCCTCGTCAGCATCCGCATAAGTTGCGGGCATACCGGGAATAGCGGGCTTGCCGGCATATATTCTATGTCCGACGTACTTGAGCTCTGTGCTTGCGTGACCGTCGTTATCCTTTATCTGAAGAGCGGATACTCTGTAATCACCCGTACCGTTTACCGAGTACTCCATACGGCTTACGTCGGTAGAGAAGTGACCGGTGGTAACAAAAGCAGGTCTGGGGCAAACGCCGCCGTGCCTCTGGTAAAGCGAATAATATGTAAGGTCATCGTCAGAAACGTATGAGCCGTAATACTGATGTATGAGAAGATTGCCCCCGCCTACAGAGAAAATATAAGAGGTACCCTTTGTATCAAGCTTAAAAACATTGTTTTGTGAAACTTTAATAGACATATTATGCTCCTTTTAAAGAAGGGCTGCACCAAACGTATAAATCAGTGCAGCCCACTCAAGTGTTATTGCTTTAAAATTACTGAGCAGCGTCAACTATTGCAGCAAACTTTGTAGCTACGAGAGAAGCACCGCCTATAAGACCGCCGTCAACGTTGGGCTTGGAAAGAAGCTCAGCAGCGTTAGCGTCGTTCATAGAACCACCGTACTGGATAGTAACAGTCTCTGCAACGTCGTCACCGTAAAGCTTAGCGAGAACGTTACGAATAACTCCGCATGTCT
>JAZSLE010000095.1:0-11546 GCA_045535215.1 Eubacteriales bacterium | reverse complement strand
CCCATAAGCTCGGTTACGTCTACGTATGCGTCTATAACGCTATCCTTGAGAGCTTCAACGCGAGCCTCATCGTCGTGGATACACTCGGGACGGAGACCTGCAACAACTTCCTTGTCAACGTACTCCTGAAGAGCAGGATTCTCGGACTTGTCTGCGGGAAGCTTGATGGAATATGTCTGGAAGTCGAAGTAGAGACCGTCTTCCTTCTTTGTGATCTTACCGTTTACGAAGTTCATCTGAGGTGTTCCTATGAAGCCTGCAACGAACTTGTTAACGGGATAATCGTAAAGGTTCTGAGGAGTATCAACCTGCTGGATGAGACCGTCCTTCATAACAACGATTCTGGTAGCCATCGTCATAGCCTCTACCTGGTCGTGAGTAACGTAGATAAAGGTTGTCTGTACTCTGTCATGAAGCTTTGTAAGCTCTGTTCTCATGGCAGCACGAAGCTTAGCGTCAAGGTTGGAAAGAGGCTCGTCAAGAAGGAATACCTTGGGGTTACGAACTATAGCACGTCCCAAAGCAACACGCTGCTTCTGACCACCGGAGAGAGCCTTCGGCTTTCTTTCGAGAAGGTGAGCGATATCGAGGACCTTTGCAGCCTCTTCAACTCTTCTCTTTATCTCTTCCTTCGGTGTCTTAGCGAGCTTAAGACCGAATGCCATGTTCTCAAATACTGTCATATGGGGGTAAAGAGCGTAGTTCTGGAAAACCATCGCAATCTTTCTGTCCTTAGGAGCTACGTCGTTAACGAGATCGTCGCCGATGTAAAGCTCACCCTCTGTGATCTCTTCAAGTCCTGCGATCATACGAAGTGTTGTGGACTTACCGCATCCGGAAGGTCCAACGAGTATAAGGAATTCCTTATCTCTGATCTCAAGGTTAAAATCGGAAACGGCTGTAACGCCTCCGGGATATTTCTTGTAAATGTGCTTTAATGTCAAGCCTGCCATTATACTTTTTCCTCCTGAATAACAATTAGGGTTTATTTTTTACGCAATGAGCATAGTACACTCTTGCATAATTTAACACATATATTATAACAAATTTCTGCTCAAATGTATAGTGTTTTATCCGCCAAAATTATCGCCTTTTCTTTGTGCATTTTGCACATCCAAAATAAGATATTTAGCAAATGTTGCTTTCAGAACACGCCATTTTCTTTAATATATTAAAATTTATCCGTTTTCTATGCCCTTCATAGAGAGAGAGATCCTCTTTTTCGTAAGGTCTACATTGAGAACCCGCACTTTTACGACATCACCGACATTAAGAACGTCAGAGGGGTGCTTGATGTATTTTTCGGATATCTGTGATATGTGGACGAGTCCGTCCTGATGAACGCCGATGTCCACGAACGCACCGAAGTCTATAACGTTTCTTACAGTTCCGTTTAGTACCATATCCGGTTTCAGGTCCTCCATTGAGAGGACGTCGTCACGAAGTATCGGAGCGGGAGCCGAGTCTCTTACGTCACGTCCGGGCTTTTCAAGCTCGTTTATGATGTCGGCGAGGGTAGGCTCACCTACGCCAAGCTCATCGGCAACTCGCTTCACGCCCTTCTTGTTGACCTTTGCCTTAAGTCCGCTTATACCGCCGCCTCTTACGTCGTCGTCGCTATATCCGAACATTGAAAGAAGCTTTTCGGCTATCTCATAGGACTCCGGATGCACGCCCGTATTATCAAGGATTATTTCGGAATCCGCAACGCGAAGGAAACCCGCGCACTGCTGAAATGCCTTCGGACCGATCTTAGGCACCTTAAGTATTTCGTTACGTGTTTTGAACTCGCCGTTCTCCTCACGGTATTTTACGATATTTTTAGCCGCCGTTGCGCTTATACCGGAGATATAAGAAAGCAACGAATAGGATGCCGTATTAAGTTCAACTCCGACAGAGTTTACGCAGTCCTCAACAACTCCCTCGAGAGCCTGACCGAGTCTTGCCTGCTTCATATCGTGCTGATATTGACCTACGCCTATTGACTTCGGGTCTATCTTTACAAGCTCTGCAAGCGGGTCTTGAAGACGTCTTGCGATGGATACCGCGCTTCTTTCGGTTACGTCAAAGTCGGGGAATTCTTCTGCACCGAGCTTTGATGCGGAATATACCGATGCGCCCGCCTCGTTTACCATAACGTACTTTACGTCACGGTCTATCTCACGAAGAACTCCCGCGATAAACAGCTCACTCTCCTTGGATGCGGTACCGTTTCCTATTGCAACGACGTCTATAGAGTAATCGGCTATAAGCTTCTTTACTATTCTTGAGCTTTCCGCGATCCGCTCCTGCGGCTTTGTGGGATATATTACCGCTGTCTTTAGCACCTTACCCGTTTTGTCTACTACGCCGAGCTTACATCCCGTTCTGTAGCCGGGGTTGTATCCGAGAACGGTCTTGCCCTTCAAGGGAGCCTGCATAAGAAGGTTCTTGAGGTTGAGTGAGAACAGCTTTATCGCATCCTCACCCGCCGCGTCGGTAAGATCGTTTCTTATCTCACGCTCGATGCTGGGCGCTATAAGTCTGTCGTACGAGTCATCAACAGCCTTGATAACGTATTCTCTTGCGGGGCTCTTATCGTTTACTATCGTTTCGGCGTAAAGCACACCGAGAATAAGCTCTCTGTCCACTGCTATGCTTACCTTGAGGAACTCCTCTTTTTCACCGCGGTTGACCGCAAGGACTCTGTGACCGGGCATCTTTCCTATCGGCTCGCTGTATTCGTAATACTGCTCGTACACCGACGACTCCTCGGTCTGTCCATGTGAAACGAGCATTCCCGCAGCCACTGTCTTTTCTCTTACGAGCTTTCTGTAGCCCGCGTTATCCGAAACGCTCTCTGCGATTATATCAAGGGCTCCCGCAAGTGCATCCTCTGCGCTCGCGACCTCCTTTTCCTCACTGACATATTCTGCCGCCGCCTCGCTTATGGGAGGATCGTAGCTGTCGCTCTGAAGCATAATAAGCTCTGCAAGCGGCTCGAGTCCCTTCTCCTTTGCGATAGACGCTCTCGTCTTTCTGTGCGGTCTGAATGGTCTGTATATATCGTCAAGCTCGGTAAGTGTATTAGCGGCTGAGATGGCGGCGCTTATCTCCGGAGTAAGCTTTTTCTGTGCGTCTATAAGGGCGGTTATCTCCTCACGACGCTTTTCCATATTTCTAAGATACTCAAGTCTATCGTTGAGGTTTCTGAGGACTATGTCGTCAAGGCTGCCCGTTACCTCTTTTCTGTATCGTGCAATAAATGGGATTGTGTTCCCATCGTCTATAAGCTCTACTGTCTTCTCTACCCTTGAGAGCGGGATGGAGAATTCCTTCGCAAGTATTTCAAGTACAGTCATTTCTGATCCCTTTCTCCGCATTGCGGATACGTATCGTTTGTTGTTATTTTTGTAAAATTGTCTTTTCCTCGTCCTCGGTAAGATATCTCCAACCACCCTCTTCTATTCCGTCAAGGGTAAGTATGCCGTATCTTATTCTCTTAAGCGATGTAATGCTGTTATGAACAGCCTGCATCATACGCTTTATCTGATGGTATTTTCCCTCGCGGAGTATGATGCTTCCCTCCCTTTCTCCGTGCATAACGACACGGCAGGGCATAGTAACGTATCCGTCGTCAAGCATTACTCCCGCTTCAAGCGAGCGAACGTCGTCCTCCGATATCGGATACTTCACAGTGAAGGCGTATTCCTTCTCTACGTGATGCTTCGGAGAGGTGAGGCGATGTCCCGTTTCTCCATCGTTGGTAAGAAAGAGAAGACCGCTCGTATTCTTGTCAAGTCTTCCCGCAGGGAAAAGACCTATGCGCTGAAGCTCCTCGGGAAGAAGCACAAGCGCAGGGATATCGTCCCTTGCCTCGGTGACCGACACGTATCCGCACGGCTTATTCATAATTATATAGGTATGCTTTCTGTACACAAGCGTCTCACCGCAGAATATTATCTCATCCTTATCGGGATCCACGTGTATATCAGCCCTTTTAGCGGGTACCTTGTTTACAAAAACAAGTCCCTTTCGCACGGCAAGGGCAGCCTCTTTTCGGCTTGCCCTTCCCATTTCGGATATAAGCTTATCAAGTCTCACAGCATCATCTCAGCTCCGACAAAACGAACAGCACTGCGGCGCCCTCTATCACAAGAGCGATGAGGAAGGCCTGCAGAAATCTATGCTTCCCGTCGGAGATCCTTCTTTTTTCACGTTTTTTCATTTTTTGACTCCCTTCGGCGTAATAATGCTATTATTACCCGAACGTGAGTCTCGGATACCTTGCGGTATTCCTTATATGTTACTGCTCTCTCGTATACGGCAGAAGTCCTCCTGCCTTGAGTATAGCCTTCTGTCTTTCACTGAACGAGCAGGTCAATGCTATATCATATCCCGAAGAGGTGTGAAGCACCGCTTTTCCGCTATCCATTGCCGCAAATACGTTGCTTATAGACAGCTTGTCGCCCTGAGAAAGCTTATCGTAGTCGTCGGGATTCTCAAACGTAAACGGAATTATACCCGCATTGATGAGGTTCGCAACGTGTATTCTCGCAAAGCTCTTTGCTATTACAGCCTTTACTCCGAGGTAGAGCGGTACGAGAGCCGCATGCTCACGGGACGAGCCCTGACCGTAGTTACTTCCGCCCACGATGATATTACTTCCTTCAGCCTTTGCTCTTTCAGCAAAGCTCTCGTCACACACTGCAAAGCAGAAACGTGAAAGATAGGGTATATTGGATCTGTAAGGAAGTATCTTTGAGCCCGCGGGCATAATGTGGTCCGTGGTTATGTTGTCGCCGACCTTAAGCGTAAGAGACGCCTCAAGCTCGTTCTCAAGCGGATGTGTATCGGGGAACGGCTTTATGTTGGGACCGCGGAGGATCTCGCAGGACTCGGCCTCCTTCTCGTCTGCGGGAAGAAGGATCGCGCTATCGTTTATCTTGAACTTATCGGGGAGAGTGATCTCCGGCTCGTCTCCGAGCGTGGCAGGATCGGTTATATATCCTGTTATAGCACTTGCTGCCGCGACCTCGGGAGAAACAAGGTATACCTGCCCGTCCTTGGTTCCGCTTCTTCCTTCAAAGTTACGGTTGAAGGTTCTGAGAGAAACGCCGGCGGAGTTGGGCGAGAATCCCATTCCGATACATGGGCCGCAAGCACACTCAAGCAATCTTGCGCCGGAAGAAAGGATATCCTCCAATGCTCCGCACTCGGAGAGCATTGCAAGCACCTGTCTTGATCCCGGAGATACCGACATGCTTACCGAATCGCTTACCGTCCTTCCCTTGAGCACTGCCGCTACCTTAAGCATATCGGCAAGCGAGGAGTTGGTACACGATCCGACGCACACCTGGTCTACCTTTATATCCTTGAGCTCGCTTATCTTCTTGATATTGTCCGGGCTGTGCGGGCAAGCGGCAAGAGGCTCGAGCGCATCAAGATCTATCTCGATTATTTTGTCGTACTCAGCATCCGGGTCGGATGAAAGAGGAATATAGTCCTCCTCTCTCCCCTGTGCCTTGAGGAACGCTCTCGTTATCTCGTCGGACGGAAAAATAGAGGTGGTGGCACCGAGCTCGGTACCCATATTGGTTATTGTAGCTCTCTGAGGAACCGAAAGCGTTTTTATGCCCTCGCCGCCCCATTCTATTATAGCACCGACACCACCCTTTACCGAGAGTATGCGGAGTATCTCAAGGCTTACGTCCTTTGCAGACACCCAGGGACGAAGCTTTCCCTTGAGCTCAACCTTGAACATCTTCGGCATAGTGATATAGTAGGCGCCGCCGCCCATAGCGACCGCAACGTCAAGTCCACCCGCACCGAAGGCAAGCATTCCTATGCCGCCGCCCGTAGGAGTATGGCTGTCCGATCCGATAAGCGTCTTTGCCGGCTTGCCGAATCTCTCAAGATGCACCTGGTGGCATATTCCGTTACCCGGTCTTGAAAATCTGAGTCCGTACTTTTTCGCTACCGACTGTATATATCTGTGGTCATCCGCGTTTTCAAAGCCGCTCTGAAGCGTATTGTGGTCTATGTATGCCACGCTGAGCTCTGTTCTGACTCTCGGAATACCGATAGCCTCAAATTCAAGGTAGGCCATCGTTCCTGTCGCGTCCTGAGTAAGCGTCTGATCTATTTTGAGGGCTATCTCGTTACCGGCTGTCATTTCACCCGATACGAGATGCTCCTTTATTATTTTTTGCGCAATGGTAAGTCCCATATCTAAGCATTCCTTTCTCACCGTTCACCTCACCGGTGTAAGGCGAACGGCATAAGTATTATTAAAGATCGGTATATTTGTGTATTTTCTGACAGAGCAATGCGTAAGTAGGATTATCCTCATTACCGGCCGCGAATTCAAGGATAAGGCTATCCATCTCCGTGTCTGCGATAAAGGTCTGACGGCCCTGTGAAAACTGAGCGTCGGTCCATTCCTTTATGTATGCAACGAGCGGATCCTGCTTCGTTATTCTGAGGTCGCCCTTCAGTCTGTGTACCGTGTTTATCCAATAAGAGATGCCCGCAAGTCCGCTTGTAGCGCTTATGTTTACCTTTGTGGGTCGGTTGAGAAGCTTTTCCGTGTTGAATATGTTGTATATCTCCTCGTCCTTCATAAGTCCGTCTGCATGGATACCTGCTCTCGTCGCGTTGAAGTCCTCGCCTACGAATGGAGTCATGGGAGGAATATCGTATCCCATCTCGTCTCTGAAGTAGTTTGCGATCTCGGTTATAGCTGTCGGATCCATTCCGTCAAGCGTACCCTTAAGGGATGCATACTCGAATACCATTGCCTCAAGCGGTATATTTCCGGTTCTTTCTCCGATTCCGAGAAGCGAACAGTTTACTCCGCACGCGCCGTAGAGCCATGCGCAGGTAGCGTTGGGAACTGCCTTATAGAAGTCGTTGTGTCCGTGCCACTCGATCATCTCACTCGGAACGTCGGAATAGTGCTGAAGTCCGTATATAATGCCGGGAACGCTTCTGGGAAGTGCTACCTCGGTATACGGTATACCGTAGCCCATAGTATCGCAGGCACGTATCTTTACGGGAACTCCCGATTCCTCTGCGAGGTTCTGAAGCTCGTTCACAAAGGGAACAACGAAGCCGTAGAAATCGGCTCTCGTAACGTCCTCAAGGTGACATCTCGGACGGATGCCCATTTCAATGGCACTCCTTACCGTCTTAAGGTAGTGTTCCATTGCCTGACCTCTGTTCATGCCGAGCTTTTTGAATATATGATAGTCCGAGCAGGAAACAAGGATACCCGTTTCCTTTATTCCGATGTCCTTAACAAGCTGAAAATCCTTCTCGGTCGCACGTATCCACGTGGTTATCTCCGGGAATTCGTATCCGAGCTCCATACATTTATAAAGCGCATCTCTGTCCGACTTGCTGTATACGAAGAACTCTGTCTGACGAATTATTCCCTTGGGACCTCCGAGGCGATTGAGAAGCTTAAAGAGTTCTACGATCTGATACGGCTTATAGGGAGTTCTCGACTGCTGACCGTCTCTGAACGAGGTGTCGGTTATCCAGATCTCCTCCTGCATATTCATAGGAACTCGTCTGTGGTTAAAGGGGATCTTCGGAACGTCGTCGTACGAATAGACCTCTCTGTAAAGGTTAGGCTCGGCAACGTCCTGAAGCGCATATTTATACTGCTTTTGTTCAAGCAGGTTAGATTTTTTTGAAATTTCAAGCATAGTGTATCCTCCGTTTTACGCGGTATTTGAGGCGTTCACACGCCGGGTGAACGTAATATTCTATATTATACACTTTTTTCTTTGCGTTGTCAATAGGCTTTCTCTAATTTTTATATTTAAAATCTTGCAAAATTTCGCGACAGTTGACGGTAAAGTGCAGTTTTTGATTCAAAAAATGAATAATTTGGTTTCGCCTATTTCATTTTCATAATATTTTTTGATATTCAGCGGCCTTTACCGATCCCAAAAGGCTATTGACAAAGTAAACTATTTATGCTATAATTACCTTGATAAAACTTACATATTCAAAAGAAAGGGTTTACCGATATGAATATCAAATTTGATTATCACAAGTCTATTGAGAAGCTCCACGTAAACTGCGAAGCTCCTCGCGCATATTTCGTTCCGTTTTCCTGTGAAAAGCAGGCGCTTAACGGTAACAGAGCGCTCAGCGACCGCTTCTTCTCTCTCTGTGGAAGCTGGAATTTCTCATTCTATCCTTCATTGAACGACGTTCCTGCATTTTGGGAGGAGTCCTTCTCTACCGAGGGTATGGATACTGTAGAGGTTCCCCGCTCATGGCAAACCTACACAGACAGAAATTACGATATCCCCAACTACACTAACAGACATTATCCCTTCCCGATAGACCCTCCTCACGTTCCGGACAACAATCCCTGCGGCCTTTACGCAAGAAGCGTTTTCCTTTCCAAGGAGCGCATCGGCGGTAAGAAGGTATATATAAACTTTGAAGGCGTTGACTCCTGCTTCTATCTCTTCGTCAACGACAAGTTCGCATGCTACAGCCAGGTAAGCCATATGACCAGCGAATGCGACATCACTGACCTCATTTGTGAGGGCATCAACACGATAAAGGTGCTCGTTCTCAAGTGGTGCGACGGCTCCTATCTTGAGGACCAGGACAAGTTCCGCTTCTCCGGTATTTTCAGAGAAGTATACCTCCTTATGCGCGAGCCTGTACACGTTGAAGACGTATACTGCCTCCCCACTCTTAACGCAGACTACTCAAAGGGTGTTGTAAACACATCCGTTTCCCTCACGGGAGCTGCAAGCGTAAGCTACCGTCTCCTCTCTCCCTGCGGTAAGGAGCTTTGCGGCGGCGAGATAGAGATAAACGGCAAGGGCGCTTTCGAGATGACTGTATCCGCTCCCGCGCTTTGGTCGGACGAGCAGCCCGCACTCTATACTCTCGTTCTTTCCTGCAACGGAGAGGTAATAGCTCAGCACGTGGGCTTCAAGCACGTAGAGGTAAAGAACAAGGTATTCTACCTCAACGGTAAGAAGATAAAGATGAAGGGTGTAAACAGACACGATAGCCATCCTCTGCTCGGGTCCGCTACTCCCCTCGATCATATGATAAACGACATAATGATCCTCAAGGCTCACAACGTCAATATGATAAGAACGAGCCACTATCCCAACGATCCGAGATTCCTCGATCTCTGCTCGGTATACGGACTCCTCATATGCGACGAGACCGACCTTGAGACACACGGTATGCAGTCCCTCTCCTCGGGATGGGACGATCTTACGAACGACCCCGCATGGGAGGAATCCTATCTCGATAGACTCGTACGTATGTTTGAAAGAGACAAAAACAACGCCTGCGTTATAATGTGGTCTCTGGGAAACGAGTCGGGTATAGGATGCAACCAGGTCGTTATGTCCGACTACGTTCACAAGAGAATGCCCGGAAGCATCGTTCACTGTGAAGACATCACAAGAAGACTCTGCAGCATAGCAAAAAAGTCGGGCAACAAAGAGGATTGGGAAAAGGTAAACAACGACACGATAGATATCGAGAGCCGTATGTATATCACACCCGAAGAAACAGTTACTCTTTACGCAAAGAACAAGTACTATAAGAAGCCTCTCTTCCTCTGCGAATACAGCCACGCTATGGGTAACGGTCCCGGATGCCTTAAGGAGTACTGGGATGCTATATACGCTAACGACGAGCTTTGTGGCGGATGCGTATGGGAGTTCCTTGATCACGCTACGGCTGTCGGTGACGTTGTTTACGATCCGCACTATATGTACGGCGGCGGCTTCGGAGATCAGCCCAACGACGGTAACTTCTGTATGGACGGTCTCGTATATCCCGATAGAAGACCTCACACCGGACTTCTTGAATACAAGCAAGTAATAAAGCCCTTCGCGATCTCCGAGTTTGATCAGGCAAACGGCACGTTCAGAGTAAAGAACCTCAAATACTTCACAACACTTGAGGATATGGACCTTCTCTACACGGTAGAAAAGGACGGCAAGATCATCCGCGAGGGAAGATTCCTCTCCATCAAGATCAATCCTCAGTCTTCCAGAAAGTACACCGTAAACCTTTCGGGACTTGAACTCGACGGTGGTGTATGCACGCTCAACATCCGCGCGGTAAGCAACGTAAGCAAGCCTTGGGCTCCCGCAGGAAGCGAGATCGGCTTTGAGCAGATAAACCTCGAAGCAAACGTAAACATAAGCAAGCTCGTTCCGGATGCGGCTACAAGATTCTTCGTTGCAGAAAACGACAAGAAGATCACGGTAGCTTCCGGAGAGACTGTATATTCCGTAAGCAAGTTCACAGGTCTTGTAACAAGCATTTGCGACAACGGACGCGAGATGCTCGCTACTCCTATTACTCCCACAATATGGAGAGCGCCTACGGATAACGATAGAAAAGTAAAGTCCGAGTGGTATGCACAGGGCTTCAGCATAGCTACTGTAAAGTGCTACGAGTGTGCAGTTGCCGAAAAGGGCGACGGATGGGTAAAGATCGCCGCAAAGCTTTCTCTCGGCGGACACACCGAGGCTACCATCCTCCGCACCGACGTTGTATACACGATATATGCTAACGGCGGTATCGTATTTGACTTTGACGTAAACGTAAGAGAGGGTGCTTCCCACCTTCCCAGATTCGGCGTTGAGTTCCTTATGCCCGAGGGCAGTGAGAGAATAGAGTACTTCGGACGCGGTCCCGTAGAGAGCTACATGGATAAGCGCCACGCATCCCACCTCGGCTTCTTCAAGACCACCGCGAAGGATAACTTTGAGGATTATATCCGTCCTCAGGAGAACATGGCTCACACAGATACGGAATTCGTTTCGGTCACCAGCCTCCAGGGACACGGACTTCTCGCTCTTTCCAACGGAGCGCCCATATCCTTCAACGCATGCCACTTCACTCCCAAGCAGCTTGAAACGACCGATTACAATTTCAAGCTCGTTCCGATGAAGGAGACCTGCGTAAACATCGACTACCGTCAGGATGGTATCGGCTCCAACTCTTGCGGACCTACACTCCATCCGAGATGGCAGCTCAAGGAGAAGAGCTTCAGCTTCTCGTTCAGACTTCTTCCCTGCAATGTTGAGCATACAGATTGCTTTGCAGAGTCAAGAAAGACAACGAAATAAATCAAAAAAGCGGGATGCCCATCGGGTATCCCGCTTTATGTTAGCATAATGAAAGGAAGTCCGTATGCGAACTTCCTTTTTTCATTCAGTTAAGAGTTATATATATCGAGCATTCGTACTTCTCGGACGGTTCAAGCGTCTTTCCTCCGATCTTGGTCTCGAGCTGCTCGGGCTTTCCGTGAACTGAGGGGAGTCCGTTCCAGGGCTCTATGCAGAGGTACTTCGGTTGTACTCCGCTTGCCTGCCAGAGACCGAGTATCTCACAGTCGGGGAAGGACACCTTAACGCTTCTGTCGGTGTTCTTTCCCTTTACCGTAAGCTCACGGCTCATATCCTTAAAGAACACGGAGCGATAAAACAGATCGTGGCTGAGTCTGAGGATCCTATCATCCTCAAGCTCATAATCGGGATATTCGCAAAGTATGAGCG
>JAZSLE010000181.1:0-2902 GCA_045535215.1 Eubacteriales bacterium | reverse complement strand
GTATGTCCGAGCTTGACAGAGTGCTCGGCGGTGGTCTTGTAGAGGGGTCTGTCGTCCTGCTCGCAGGTGAGCCCGGAATCGGTAAATCCACCCTGCTTATGCAGATATCGGACATATTCTGTAACAAATATAAGGTGCTTTACGTATCCGGAGAGGAATCGGGCGGTCAGCTGAAGCTTCGTGCCAAGAGACTTAACGTGACCGGAGCCGATCTCCATATACTTACCGAAACACACCTTGAAAGCATCCTTTCACAGATAGAAGCTCTCAAGCCCGACATTGTTATCGTGGACTCTGTTCAGACGATGTACTCCGAAAACGCATCCTCCTCACCCTCAAGCATAACGCAGGTAAGAGAGTGCGCCATGGCATTCATTTCCCTTGCGAAAAACAAGGGGATTTCGGTAATTCTTGTAGGACACGTCAACAAGGAGGGCGGCATCGCAGGCCCTAAGGTGCTTGAGCATATGGTAGATGCAGTGCTTTACTTTGAGGGAGAGCGTCATCAGACCTATAGACTTATACGCGCCACTAAAAATAGATACGGCGCAACGAACGAGATCGGTGTTTTCGAGATGACGGACCGCGGTCTTGTTGAAGTAAAAAATCCGTCGGAGATGCTTTTGTCGGGACGTCCCACAAATGCCTCCGGAAACTGTGCGGTATGCACGATAGAGGGCACCCGACCTCTTATTGCGGAGGTACAAGCACTCGTAACCCCGACCACATTCCCTTCTCCGCGAAGAACAAGCAACGGAATAGACTACAACCGTCTTTATCTCGTGCTTGCTCTGCTTGAAAAGAAGCTCGGTCTTCGTTTTTCATCAAACGACGTATACATAAACGTTATCGGCGGATTGCATCTGTATGAGCCGGGAACCGACCTTGCGCTCGCTTTTTCGTTGATATCGAGTATTCTTGAAAAGCCGATAGCAGACGACGTGCTTGTGCTCGGCGAGCTCGGCCTGTCCGGTGAGGTACGCGCCATATCAAATGCCGACCTTCGCATCAAGGAGGCCGTAAAGCTCGGATTCACAAAGATAATCCTCCCGAAGAGAAATCTCGACACTTGTCGTAATCACGACGGAGTAAAGCTTTTCGGTGTTTCGTCGATTGGTGAAGCTATGAGAATACTTAAGGATCAATAACTTATCGGAGGATCAAAAAATATGGAAAAGCTTACATGGGCGCCCGGAGCCATGCTCGCTCCTCTGCCTCCCGCTCTCGTTACCTGCGGCACGGGCGAAAAAGCCAACATAATCACCATCGGTTGGACGGGCATAATCAACTCAAAGCCGCCAAAAACCTATATTTCCGTACGTCCCGAGCGTCATTCTTATTCGCTGCTCAAGGAACACGGTGAATTTGTTATAAATCTCCCTTCCGTTTCTCTCGCAAGAGCGGCTGATCTCTGCGGAGTAAAATCGGGTAAGGACGTGGATAAATTCGAGTTGTGCTCTCTCTCACGCGAAGAAGGAAAGACGGTTTCGGTACCCGTTATATCCGAATGTCCGATAAGCATAGAATGTAAGGTAACAGACTCTGTTCTTCTCGGATCGCACGAGATGTTCGTTGCCGATATAACCGCAGTACGCGTGTCTCCCGACGTGGTAGATGAAAACGGACGTATGGATATCAAAAAATGCGATCTTCTTTCGTATGCGCACGGAGCGTATTTCTCTCTCGGAAAGCAGATCGGAACCTTCGGATTTTCTGTCAGAAAGAAGAAAAAGAGTTATCCTCGGAAAAAGAAATAATTTTCAATATATTTCGCCGTGGTTATTTTGAGTTCATAGTGAGTTAACATTAAGACTGTATAATATTTTGTGTCGATCGTGTATATACGGTCGTTTGAAATTGAAAAGGAACAACATAATATGAGTAAGAAAGAAAAAGTTTGCCCGATGAAAAAGACCTCTATCGGCGGGCAAGCCCTTATGGAAGGGATAATGATGAGAGGTCCCAAAAAGGCATCTATGGCGGTAAGAAAGCCGAATGGAGAGATGGTCGTTGAGGAAGCAAATACGAAGCCTCTCTTTGGCGGTGTCATAAAGAAGATCCCGATCGTCAGAGGAATATTCAACTTTATAGATTCAATGTACGTCGGATACTCCTGCCTTATGCGCTCAGCAGATATAAGCGCGCTTGAGGAAATACGCAACGAGGGTGCTCCCGACACCGAGGGAATGACCGACGAGGAAGCAAAGGCGGTTCTTGAAAAGCACGAGAAGAAGGACAAGCTCCTCACGAACGTTATCATGGTGATCTCGGTAGTGCTTGCAGTTCTTCTTTGCGTAGGATTGTTCATGTATCTCCCTACCTTCCTTTACGGTATTACCGTTGGAAAGATAGGAGATCTCGGAAGCAACGGATTTTTGAAATCTCTCTTTGAGGGTGTGGTAAGAATAGCACTTTTCGTTGGATATATGGCCCTTGTTTCGCTCATGAAGGAGATAAAGAGAACGTTCATGTATCACGGCGCAGAGCACAAAACGATATTCTGCTACGAAAGCGGTCTTCCCCTCACGGTTGAAAACGTAAAAAAACAAAGCAGATTCCATCCGAGATGTGGAACATCCTTCCTCATCATAATGCTCATCGTAGGAGTATTTATCGGAATGCTGATCCCAACTTCCATAGGAAACGTTTGGAGAGTTCTTATAAAGCTCATCCTTCTCCCCATCACTATGGGAATCGGCTACGAGTTCATAAAGCTTGCGGGTAAGTACGACAACGTATTTATAAGGATCATATCAGCTCCCGGCCTCTGGCTTCAGAGAATATCCACCAAGGAGCCTACCGACGATATGATAGAATGCGCTATCGCAGCTATCCGTGAGGTAATTCCGGACGACGGCTCCGACGAGATAAAATAAAAGACCAGCCCCTCATATGAGGGGCT
>JAZSLE010000146.1:0-2564 GCA_045535215.1 Eubacteriales bacterium | reverse complement strand
CTGCATATCCTTGTTGTATGCAAGCGGAAGACCCTTAAGAGTTGTAAGGAGGGCAATAAGGTCTCCGTATACGCGCCCCGTCTTTCCTCTTACGAGTTCTGCGATGTCAGGATTCTTCTTTTGGGGCATTATGCTTGAGCCGGTCGTAAACGAATCGTCTATCTCGATGAATTTGAATTCCCAGGACGCCCAAAGTATTATCTCCTCGGAGAATCTCGAGAGGTGCATCATTATTATCGATATAGCAGACATAAGCTCAACGCAGAAGTCACGGTCGGATACGCCGTCTATGCTGTTGGGTGTGATACCGTCAAAGCCGAGTGCGGTTGCGACCATATTGCGGTCTGTGTCGTAGGTGGTGCCTGCAAGAGCGCAGCTTCCGAGCGGTGAAAGATTCATACGCTTTACGGTGTCGCGCACTCTTGATACGTCACGGATGAACATCATAGCATATGCAAGAAGATGCTGTGCAAAGGATATAGGCTGTGCTCTCTGAAGATGGGTATATCCCGGCATTATCGTTTCGACGTTTTCGCTTGCCTTGATCTTTATCTCGTTTATGATCTTATAGAGAAGAGATACGATCTCATCCGCCTCGTCGCGAAGATACATTCTTACGTCAAGTGCGACCTGATCGTTCCTGCTCCTTGCGGTATGCAAGCGCTTTCCCGTGTCGCCTATACGCTTTGTAAGCTCTGCCTCAACGAACATATGCACGTCCTCTGCCGCCATATCAAACTCAAGCACTCCGCCGTCAAGGTCGCTGAGTATATCGGAAAGGGAAGCGATTATCTTATCGCTCTCCTCCTTTGAAATTATATTCTTTGCACCCAGCATAGCCGCGTGTGCCATAGAGCCCTTTATATCCTGCTTGTACATTCTGCAATCGAAATGTATGGAAGAGTTGAAATCGTCAGCGAGAGCATCTATGCTTTTGGCAAATCTTCCTGCCCACATCTTGTCCATAGTAATACCTTACGAAAAATCGTTTTCCTTTTAAAATTCAATGAAAGAGCCGCAGAAAAATACAGCTCTTTCGTATAAAAATTATTTTACATCCTCTGCCGGATAAGCCTTTGCTCTTACCTTTATGGGAAGTCCGAAAAGGTTTATGAAGCCTGCGGCATCAGCCTGATTGTATACGTTGTCCTCGTCAAACGTAGCGACCTCGGGGTTGTAGAGAGAATAGGGAGAGGTTACGCCTGCGTTCATTATGTTACCCTTGTAGAGCTTGAGTTTAACGTCTCCGGTAACCGTTTCTTGAGTCTTTGCAACAAACGCAGAGAGAGACTCACGAAGCATTGTGAACCACTGACCGTTGTATACGAGCTCTGCAAACTTAACTGCTACGAGCTCCTTATAGTGCTGTGTCTCCTTGTCAAGACAGATGGTCTCAAGAACCTTGTGTGCGCGGTAGAGTATAGTTCCGCCGGGAGTTTCGTAAACGCCACGGGACTTCATACCTACGAGACGGTTCTCAACGAGGTCTGCAAGACCGATACCGTTTTCGCCACCGAGCTTGTTAAGTGCTGTGATAAGCTCGGTTGCGGACATTTCCTTGCCGTCGATAGAGGTGGGAACACCCTTCTCAAAATGAAGAGTAACGTAGGTGGGAACGTCGGGAGCCATTTCGGGAGAAACGCTCATCTCAAGAAATCCGGGCTTATTGTACTGAGGCTCGTTTGCGGGGTCCTCAAGGTCAAGTCCCTCGTGAGAAAGGTGCCAAAGGTTCTTATCCTTCGAGTAGTTTGTCTCACGGTTGATCTTAAGAGGTATGTTGTGTGCCTCCGCATAGTCTATCTCCTCCTCGCGGGATTTGATATCCCACTCACGCCAGGGAGCGATTATTGCCATGTCGGGTGCGAAGGCCTTTATTGTAAGCTCAAAGCGGACCTGGTCGTTGCCCTTACCCGTACAGCCGTGGCATATAGCGTCTGCGCCTTCCTTCTTTGCTACCTCAACTATCTTCTTCGCGATAATGGGACGTGCAAAGGAGGTACCGAGAAGGTAATCACCCTCGTATACTGCGCCGGCTTGCATTGTGGGGTATATATAGTCAGTGATGAATTCTTCCTTCATATCGAGTATGTAGAGCTTGGAAGCGCCGGTCTTTATAGCCTTTTCCTCAAGACCGTCAAGCTCTGTACCCTGACCTACGTCAGCGGATACCGCGATGACCTCGCAGTTGTTATAGTTCTCTTTGAGCCAGGGAATAATTATAGACGTATCAAGGCCGCCTGAATAAGCGAGCACTACTTTTTTAATATCAGCTTTGTTCATTGTTTTTTCCTCCGTGAAAAGCGATTCGTTTTTTGATGTGTATAATTATACAACAATCGCCTTTGTTTGTCAAGGGCTTTTTCAAATATTTATTATAGTAATTATCGATTCTGCAAAAACCATAGAAGTTGCGGTTCTTTAGTGGTGTTGATTGTGCAAGAAAACGAATATTTATGCAATATATATGCATAAATATACATTCCCCGGTGAATATTATGCATCAAAACCACCGTTATTTCTGTACAATAATTAAAAAGGAAGAGCCATTGTGCAAAAAAGACAAT
>JAZSLE010000050.1:0-5657 GCA_045535215.1 Eubacteriales bacterium | reverse complement strand
TTGCCGTTTTCGTCAACTTCAATGCTATCTACAAAGATGTCGCCTGTCTCTGTTACTGCGTAGAAGTCAAAGAATGCGCCTGCAAGTGCATTGCCGTATGCATCGGTCTTGTTGAGAACGATGTCTGCGGTCACGGGCTCTTCTTCCTCGGGAAGGTCGGGTGTTACGAACGCTTCGCTGTATACGGGAGTTTTGCCGCCCGAAACGCCGACGAGGTTCTGAGATACCTCACGTCCTGTTGCAACGCCGTCTCCGTTAACGCCCTTGGGCTTCGGCGAATAGAAGTATACGCCATTGTTGAGGTACTGCTCACCGGACACAACTGCCTTTATGGTGTCGCCTGCCTCAGCTTCAACCGAGAACGTATACTCGGTCGTTCCGGGAACAACGGCAACGGATGCGACCTCGTTGTCGCCTATCGAAAGAGTGATGGCAAGGTCGTCGCCTTCTCTTCCGCTATGATTGAGCTCTGCCTTTACTACAACCGTGTAAACGCCGTCCTTCGCCATTACGGGTGCGAAACCAATGATCTCAAGATCTGTTACGACTGCGTTCTTTGTATCGGCGTGAATTTCTTCTCTTTCAAGGAGGTAATCAACGAGAGAATCTATTCTCTTGCCTACCTCTTCGTACACCTTGAACTGTCTGTATCCGGATACGTCAAGACCGGAGAGTTCGCTTATGTCGTTCAAGGGCTGACCCCACTGATAGTTGTCCGAAACCTTATATGAACGTGTGTATCTGATAGGCTCCGTGTTGTTTGCGCATGCCCAGATCGCTGTCTGAACCGCTGCGATGACTTCGCCGACCTTAAGGTCCTCTGCGCCCTCGAAGCCGTCAGCCTTGAGGTCCGCTACCATTTCGTCCATTGATATATAAGGATAAGAATTTGTAACTACCGCACGGAGCTTATCTGCCTGCACGTCGAAGTACTCGCTATCCTCGAGATTGAGGCGCTTATAGTAGGTTCCGTCTACGATCATTGTTTCAATGTCGCAGCAATAAACCACCTCGTAGTTACTCTCGCCGCTTACGTACTGACCGCTGGGCTTCCAGGTCGTACCTGCGTACTTCTCGGTGTCGATTATTATGAAGGTTTGGGGGCTTTCAGCTCCCAGATAGTGTCCGCTGAATTCATATCCGGAAGCGGGCTTTCTGAAAAGGGACATATAGTTATATCCTTCTTCGCCTGCTACAACGTCGACCGAAAGTTCATCTCCGTACCAAATAGCCTTGGGAGTGTCTACGTCTTCCTGCTCGGCCTCCTCTGCGAACACGCTTACGCATATCATACTCATAAGCAGCAGAACTGTAAGCAGCAGTGCAAGACCTCTTTTTATCGTCTCTTTCATTGTCGTTCTCCTTTATAATAAAAAATTCTATTTTGAGTTGAGTTTTTCTTGTTTACGTGCACATTATAGCACACAAAAGTTCTATTTTCGGTTATATTTCGACAAAATTGTTGCAATTTTTGATTTTTGAAGCTTTTTTTCTGAAAAATCACTCTTTTGCGATCCGTTTATCTTTGGAAAAGAAAGCCGATGCAAGTATCTGCATCGGCGCGTTTTTTCATTTCGCTTTTTGCAGTCAGTCATCCGAATCGGACAGCACGCTATCCATAAGCATAAGGAGCTCGAATACGCTTCGGAAGCTTTCCTCCTGCTTACCCTCGATCCAACTTATTGAACCTTGCCAACTCGCATTCTGACGGAAGAGGACCTTTACCGAGAAGGTCGCCACCGTTCCGTATCTGCTTTCATCCGAAGAAAAGACGGTAACACTCGTTTCCGTACCGGCCTTGAAGAATCGTTTCTCACAAAACGTCTGCGGAAAATGGCTTTCGTTCAAGAAGGATTCCACCTGTCTCAAGAAAGGGATTATTCCTTTGAATTCAACACCGTCATTGCGGCAAGGGTTATAAAGTCTGCCGGACCATACTCCGTTTTCGCACTTGTCAACACAGACAATAGTAGCTTCACAATGCCCTTTTACAGTATTTATCGCCATGTTGTCCCTCCCTTCGTTATATACGCCAATATTATACTATGAAAAGGTTACGTAAACGGTTATTTTTACAAAATTCACATGCAAAATTTTTTGTTTTTTCCCTTTTTTCAAAAAGATAAAACCCCGCGATCAGTTCTCGCAGGGTTCTATTACTGTTATATCGGCGGTCGCTTCAAGGGCGGTGCAAACGGTGAGCGTATATCCGTCCTTTACGGTGCGGGAGGAGAAAAAGGCGTTGCTTGAATGCCATCTTATCTCGCCGCCGTTTTGCGTGCCTTCGGCGAGGAGGTCTACGTTCTCGGGAAGTACCGAGAAGCGTGAGAAGTCCGCGTCTATTCCGCGTCCGGTGAATTTTACGTAGCTCTCCTTTGCGGTGAATACGGCAAAGAAGCGTTGCTCGGGGGCGACTCTGACGAACTCGGTCTCGCTCTTATGGAAGAAGCGCTCCGCTATTCTGAGAGCTCGCTTGCCCACGTTTTCCTTCCCCTTTGTTTCAAGGCTCGCGTGCTCCTGGATATCCACTCCGACGGGGACGTCCGAGAAGGCACAAACGAAATAGGGTCCGCTGTGACTCACGGCGACATTCACGGAGGGCATGCACGGGAAGAAGGGCTTTCCCTTTTCGGTGCGCGCTACGCTCACTCTGTCCTCGGGTGCTCGGAGAAAGGATACGGCGAGTCTTTGGAGAAGGGTGTTCGTGCTTTCGCCCTTGGTATTCTCAAGCATCAGCACGCACACTCTTGTTTCGGGTGACGTCATACGTTGGTGATTCCTTTGTCTATCATATATTTGATAACGTCCTTGACCTGTCTCAGGTGCCAGACGTCGCGGTTGGGTATCTCAACGTCAAAGTGCTCCTCAAAGGCGCAGACAAGGTTCATTATATCAAACGAGGTAAGTCCGAGATCCTTTACGAAGTCGGTATCGTAAACGAGTCCTTTCTTTCCGGTGAGCTCGGCTACCTTTTTCTGAATAAACATGAAGAGCTTTTCTTCCATTGTATGACCTCTCTTTTCGTTTTTTTAGCTTAAATATCTTTTTATTTTCTGAAGTGACGTCTTGGAGAACTCCTGCTCTCTTATCGTCACCATCTGTATCTGCTGATACATCGGAAGGGTGTTGTTTATGACGTTGATCTCCTCCTGCAGATGCTCAAGGACGTCATAGGAATTCATTCCCTCGGTCTTTTCCTTATCGGGATAAATGCTTGCGGCGATCTGTACGTCGTCTGCCGAGCTTCCTCTCGTTACGCCGTAGACCATTACGTCCTGTACGATCGCTATCTTCTTGATCTTCTCCTCAAGCTTTTCGGGAGAGACCTTTTTACCGTTCTTAAGGACGATCATATTCTTCTTTCGTCCCGTAATATAGAGGTAGCCGTCCTTATCAAGCTCGCCCTCGTCTCCGGTGCAGAACCAGCCGTCACGCATTGCCTCGGCAGTAAGCTCGGGGAGCTTATAGTAGCCCTGCATAACGTTTGCGCCGCGGACGAGTATTTCGCCGTCCTCTATCTTGACCTCGCTGTGAGCGCTGACAAGACCGACGGACGAGCGCTTATTCGCGTCGTTACGGTTTACGCTGACGAGAGGTGCGCATTCGGTTATTCCGTAGCCCTGAAGGACGTTTATTCCCATATACCAAAACTCCTCGTTGAGCTCAGGGTCAAGGTGTGCGCCGCCACAGATGATAACTTTTACCGCGCCCATCGCCTTTTCTCTCAATGCATCGAGCGTTTTGCCGCTCTTTGTGAATCCGAGCGAGAAAAGGAACTTCTTGACGGAAAGCAGCTTCCTAAGGCCGTCCGCCTTTCCGCTCTCCTCTGCCGTTGCCCAAATCTTATTGTGTATCGTCTCGAGCATAAGCGGCACTGTGAGCAGGGTATGGGGGCGTGCGAGGTGGAGGTCGCGCATTACGGTCTTGAGGTTACCGTTTATATAGAGCTTGGAGCCCTGATCAAGTATTGCGAGCACCGAGCAGGTAATACCGTACGTATGGTAGAAGGGCAAGGAGGTGAAAACGACCTCGCCGACCTTTACGTTTGCAGAGGCATCGGCTGCGTTGGTGAGTATAGCTTTTTGTGAAAGCATTACCGGCTTCGAGAAGCTTGTCGTTCCCGAGGTGAAGACTATCGCGGCGGTGCTGTCCGGCTTTACGAGAGCGTCTCTCTCCTTGTCGTTGCCCTTTTCCGCTATTATTCGCTTACCCTCCTCAACGAGCGTTCTGACGCTCCGGCACTTGGCATTATCCTTGCCAAGAAGGAACATTTTTCTCTCTTCACCGAGGTAAGAGGCACAAAGGTCTGCTACTGCATCGGCAACGAAAGCCGCCTCCACGTCTGCCATTTCGAGCATCTGGAGGATGGTCTCGTCCGACTGCTCTACGTCTATACAGACGGCTACGCTTCCACAATAGGTACAGGCAAAGTAGACGAGAAGCCATTCGTAGCTGTTCTCGCCCGCGACTGCAATATGCTTTCCCGCGAGACCGAGGCTGATCATGCTTTCCTGAAGGGCTCTTACGTCGTCACGAAGCTCGTTGTAGGATACGCCGAACTCCTCCTGACGTCTGTTATACCAATAGATAGCGGGACGGTCACCGTACTTATCTGCCATTCCCTCTATCATATCACGAAAGCGCTCGTAGTAATCGATGTTGTAGAGTGGGTATTTTTTCATTCTTATATTCCCCTATGTATAATTTGCAAAATTACGAGGCGTGATTATCGTTACGTGTGTGAGCAGAATCGCTCCTTGAACACTTCCTCGCCCATACGTTCTATCATTCGGAGGAAGGAGTCTGCGACTTCGGGGTCGAACTGTGCGCCCTTTCCCTTGACTATCTCGCTTATCGCATCCTCAAACTTAAGGCCGCGGCGATAAGTTCTGTTGGAGATCATAGCGTCGAACGAATCGGCTACCGTAGTTATTCTCGCGCCTATGCAGATGCTGTCGCCCGCCAATCTGTCTGGGTATCCGTTGCCGTCGAATCTCTCGTGGTGGCTACGGATTATCTGGAGCGTTCTCTTAAGAGGAGCGTAGGTGGAGAGTATCTTTTCGCCCTCTGCGGGATGCTTCTTTATTTCTCCGAACTCTTCTCCTGTGAGCGGTCCATTCTTGAGGAGGATAGCGTCGGGGACACCGACCTTACCGATATCGTGGAAGAGGCCTGCGACTCTTATCGTTTCCACCTCGTCCTCGTTCATTCCCATTTCCGTTGCGATCGCGGATGCGAGGAGGGATACTCTCTCGGAGTGGCCTCTCGTTTCCTTGTCCTTTGTTTCAACGACGTATCTGAGTGTTTCTATCGTCTGCATATACGCTTCGGTGAGACGGACGTTGCGGTCGTTTACGAAGCGGTGGAGTTTTGCGTTGGAGAGTGCGGCACCCGTCTGTCTTGCGAGGATGCTTACGAGGTCGGCTTTTCCCGTATCCTCGCCCTCGGCGGGCTCGTAGGCGATAACGCCGAGCTCCTCGTTATTCTCGCCGAATATCTTAAAGAGGAGCATATTTCCGCTCTTTGCGGTATTGGTATTCCATTCGGCGCTGCCGAGGATAGCCACCGTCTCCTCGGGCATAAGGTTGCCTTTAGAGAGATAGACGGGGTCGGGAGCGTATATCTTAATGAAGCTCTTCTCGGTTCCGGTAATCTTT
>JAZSLE010000185.1:0-4161 GCA_045535215.1 Eubacteriales bacterium | reverse complement strand
CTTGTGACAATATGCCACAAGTGCCTTTGCGTTACGTTCGTCATTCCTTTTGAAAGGTGAATTTCGCACGTTCTTTGTTTACTTCGTTATCGTCAGCACCCATAAAGCAGCTACGCCAAGAAGCTCTCTTTTAAGATAAATCCCCCTCGGACTGTCGCCCGAGGGGGATTTATCATATATGCATAGCTTAAAGCTGTCTTGCTACCGTGTCCGGATGTACCGAATAGCTTATTGCCGTCTCCTTCGTGATTACGCCCGCCTTGTAAAGCGAAAGAATGGAGCTGTCCATAGACATCATTCCCTCAGCCTTGCCTGCGGAAATGGCGTTGTCTATCTGATAGTTCTTGTTGTCGCGTATCATCCCGCGTATCGCACCGTTTACGTGCATTACCTCAAATACCGGAACCATGTTTCGGTTCACGTCGGGAAGGAGCTGCTGAGACACTACCGTCTTGAGCACCGTCGCAAGCAGGAAGCGTATCTGCGCCTGATGTACCTCCGAGAAGCTGTCTATAACTCTGTCTATCGCGTTTACCGCACCCATCGTGTGCATCGTCGCGATTACCGTGTGACCGGTCTCTGCGGCAGTGATAGCCGTCCTTATCGTCTCCGCGTCTCTCATCTCACCGAGAAGGATAACGTCGGGCGCCTGACGAAGACAAGCGCGGAGCGCGGAAAGATAGTCTGCCGTATCTATCGCTATCTCACGCTGGCTTACAATGCTCTTTTTGTTGCGGTGAAGGTATTCTATCGGGTCCTCAAGTGTGATAATATGGCAATCGCGAGTTGCGTTTATACGGTCAATTATGCACGCCTGAGTGGTCGATTTGCCGCATCCCGCCGTACCCGTAAAGAGAATGAGACCGTGCTGTGTGTCCGCAATGTCCATTACCTGCTTGGGAATGTGTATGCTCTCCCAATCGGGAATATCGAACGAAACTATACGAACGACCGCCGCAAGCGAGTTGCGCTGCTTGTATGCGTTCACGCGGAAGCGCGCCACACCCGGCACCGAGAAGGAGAAGTCGTCGTCTCCCGTACCGATAAAGCGCTCTATCGGTCTTCTCGCAAGCTCGTATACGTTGCGGATAAGCGCCTCCGTGTCGGGAGGAAGCAGACGGCTGTCGCCCATCGGGCGTATCTGCCCGTCCACCTTCTCGCAAAGCCTTCCGCCTGCGATCATAAAGATATCCGACGCTCCGTCCGATACCGCCTTCTTCAAAATTTCATTAAGCTCTGCTGCCATAGCCGAAATCCTTTCTTAAGAACCAAATTCAAACGCTCCGTCGTCAAGACGCGATACCGTCCTGCGCGACACTACCGTCCAACCGCCGTCCTCGTTCTGCCTTACGCTTACAGAGAGGTCGAGTCCGTCGGAAATTGCCACCGAATAGGAGTATACGTTACCGCCGTCAGCCGTAACGCCGTCGGGAATATTACCCTCACGGATGCGCGCGAATATCTCCTCAGCCTTAACGTCCGCCGAATAGTATGCCGCACACGCGTCTGCCGATGCGTCCGAAAGACGCGCCGCCGACCTTGCCGAGCCTACCGCAAGCAGTGCGAATACGGTAAGACAAAGCACCGCGAATATCATAAGCAGTGAGCTTCCGCCGACAAAACGGCGAGATCTATCCTTTATCTCAGCCATTTGTCCTTTCCTCCTGCCATGCCGTGTATATTTCAAAAATTATTTCTCCGTCCCCGTCACAAAAGCTTACGTGAGCCTTGCCGAGTCCATTCGTACCGCTCTCGCATAAGCTCACCCTCAGAGTGTAGCTTGCCAAATACGGGTCCGTGATCCTTTCAAGGGCGCTTCCGTAGTAAACGTAAAGCGAGTCCTCCCTTACCGAGCCTCCGATAAGTCCCGACGCCATAATGAGATCCCCGCGTGTCGCTTTTACCGCCTCCGCCGCGTTTCTCGCCTCGGATACGCCGATATCCTTCGCCCTGTGATCCTCCGACAGCCCATCCGCCCATACGAAGCACTGTATGCAAAGCGCCGCGCAAAGCGCGAAAACAAGGATCATTATGAGTATCTCCATCAGCTGGAGAGATGATCTGTCCTTCACTTAGCCACCTCCGTGCCCGAATTGATCGCGACGGTAAGCCCCTCCGAGCTTCCGTCTCTGTGCGAGATCACAACCGAAACGTACCCGTCACCCATCGCAAGGTCAAGCGCCTCCGCAGGCACGAGCCTCTCACCGTCCTCGGGAGAAAAATCGTAGCCGGACTCCGCGAAAAGCTCGCAAAGGAAACCGTCGTGACAGTATATGCGGGTAAGATACACCGTTCCCTCTATCTCCTCTCGGATGAATAGGGTGTCGCCCTCGCTCGTTGTCTTTTCCTCTCCGTCAAACGACGAAATGAAAAGCATGTCGGGGGCATCCGCACTGCGTATCCTCGTGCATACGTACTGAGAAACGGTACGCTTGTCGTAGGAGAGGCCGTCGCGGTCAAGTATCCGTCTGTACGCGTCCGCGCCCGATATCAGTATCAGCGAAACGCATACCGCAAGTATAAGAAATACAAGCAGGGGCATTACGGTGCTTATGCCCCGTTGACTGTTTTTTTGCATATCAGTTTATAATAACGGTAATGTCGGGCATAAGATTTGACGAGAATACCTCGTATATTACCGTGTAAAGCTCCTTGTTTATTCTGAGACCGTAGTTTTCCTCAAGATATTCGAGAGACGGAGGATAACAGCCCTCGGTCGCATAGCAGGCGACCACCGCGCGTCTTACCGTCTCCTCAAGCTGTATCCTGTCCTCCGCTATCCTGCTCTCGCTCGCATCACCGAGGAATCGGAACGCTATCGCGACGGCAACCACTATAAGCAGAGCAAACGCCACAGCCGATATCACTCTCTTCAGCCGTACCTTACTCATACCGTCACCCGAGAGTGCTCATTATGTTCATGAGCGGAATCATTACCGAGAGAAGTATCACTCCTACAAGAAGGGAGGTAACCGTAACTATCGCAGGCTCTATTTTCGCAAGCTTAGCCTCAAGCGCTTCCTCGGCGTCCTCGGAAAGCCTGCGCGCGATGTCTTCCATCGTCGTGTCACCGTTACCTGCACGGAGACCGAGCGCAAGAAGTCTGCAGGAGGACGGCGGAAGAAGATCTGCGCGGCCGAGTGCGCTTGCAAGCTCTTCACCCTCCGAGAGAAGCGAGAGACAGCGCCGGATCCTTTCCTTTGCCTTCGGTCTGTCCGAAAGAAGCTCGCCCGAAAGCGATATTGCATCCTCTATAGGCATTCCGCTTCCGAGAGCCATCGAGAGCGCCTGCGCGAAGGAAGCGTCCGCCATCTTGCGCGAAACACCCTTGTCTCCGAAGAGAGATACCCATATGCGGGAGAAGAATCCCTTCACTCTGTCGGAAACCGCGATGAGAATAAAGACAAGCACCGCGATAACGAAGATAACGCAGAGAAGGGGCATAATGCCGTTCAGGAACTCACCCACCGACAAAAGCATTCCGCCGATACCCGATATGCTTCCTCCGAGAGAGGCGTACACCCTGTCGAAGATCGGAAGTATGCGGGTGAGAAGAATAACTATGACCACCGTCATCAGCATAAGAAGCATGACGGGATATGTCAGAACGTTGTGAAGATAGCGTTCGGTGCGATCCCTTTTTTCATAGTAGGATGCAAGTGAGGAAAGAGTCTCCTCCTCGCGTCCGACGCTCTCGCCGACACGCAAAAGCTTTATCGCGTGAGAAGGGAAGCATTCCGCATTCTCCATCGCCGAGGAGAGAGATTCGCCGTTATCGGAGGCGTTTGCCATCGAGACGAGACGCTCCTTCATGTCCGCGTCCTTTTCGTCCTCCGCAAGAAGGGTAAGACCGTCTCCTCTGCTTATTCCCGCGTGGGTGAGCAGGGCTATCTGTCCGAACAGCTCCGAGAGCCTTGCGTTTGAAAGCTTTAATTTTTTCACAAAAATGATCTCCTTGAGTCTGTTTTTACCAAAGCATCAGTATACGTACTTCGTCGTGTAGTTTTTACCGTTTCCTATGTATTCGAGTATAGACGGATCTCCCGCACCCGTGGATGCGAAGGTCGGGTCCATACGAAGCCAGGTCTGACCGTTAAAGTAGATGACTCCGTCCACCCATCCGTTTTCATTCGACCATACGCTGATCCACGCGTGGTAGGT
>JAZSLE010000184.1:0-17782 GCA_045535215.1 Eubacteriales bacterium | reverse complement strand
ACCGCTTGGCCTCCGACTTCGTTAAGCACCTCTATGCAGCCCGAAAGCTCTCGCATCGCCCCCGAGTTTATCAGCTTCTTTATATATTCAAGCATTCTTCTCTTTCGATCAACGTTATACCTTATCACGCCGACCGCCGAATACGGTCCCTTACACGAAACGTCCTCGCCAAGACCGATGGACGGAAGCTCTGCGCTTATCCGAAGCTTCGGGTCGTAGGCATTTTCAAGCAAAACACGCCCTATGCTCCGCACGTCCTCCATGGCCTTGATCGCTATTCTGTCGCAAGCCTCCGATACGCTCGGATAATCCTTCTCAAAGGAAAGCGAAAACATAAGATTTCTGTCCATTTCGATTATCTTTTCTTCAAGAAGTCGCTCTATCCTACATTCGTTTTTATATATGCGCCTTGCACCCGTTCTCATACCGCACCTCCGTTTTCTTATACGATACAGTATATTCTGTATTGACCTTTGCTGACACAAATATTCGATAAAAAGAAAAAGATCGGTTCAAAACAGCTTGAACCAATCTTTTTTATTTTAAATCTCAATATTTTTGGGCTATAAAACATATTACAGCACTCAATCGAGGCTTCAGTTGATCTCGTTTATATTGTACGGTGTAGTCTGGTATACAAAGTAGTTAAGCCAGTTTGAGTACAACAAATTTGCACACGAGCGCCACGTTACCATAGGCTCACGTGTATCGTCGTTATCCGGATAATAATTCGCAGGAACTTCAATTTCAAGTCCGAGGCCCTTATCTCTGAGATATTCCTTCTCAAGAGTTCTTGCGTCGTACTCAGAGTGTCCGGTAACGAATATCTGTCTTCCCTTGTCGGTCATACATACGTATACCCCCCCTTCCTTGGAGGAGGATATTATCTTAAGCTTGTCGCAAGCCTCGATGTCCTCTCTCAAAACCGTGGTATGTCTTGAATGAGGAACCATGAACTCATCGTCAAATCCGCGGAAAAGTATCGCGTTTTTATGATCAAGCGTGTGCTTATACACTCCGAAAAGCTTTTTATCAAGCTTTTTCTTGTTTATTCCGAAATGGTAGTACAGACCCGCCTGCGCCGCCCAACATATGTGGAAGGTGCTTGTAACGTGTGTTTTACTCCATTCCATTATCTCGCAAAGTTCTTCCCAATACTCTACGTCCTCAAAGTCAAGATGCTCTACCGGTGCTCCGGTGATTATTAATCCGTCAAACTTCTTATCCTTAACCTCGTCAAACGTTTTATAAAATGCAAGCATATGCTCCGCGGACGTATGTCTTGAGCGGTGTGTAGCCGTCTGCAAAATCTCAAGCTCTACCTGAAGAGGCGTATTTCCTATAAGTCTTGATATCTGTGTCTCGGTAACTATCTTATCGGGCATGAGGTTGAGCATAAGTATGTGTAAGGGACGGATATCCTGCGTTATAGCTCGCGTTTCCGTAATAACAAATATGTTTTCATCTATGAGAGTTTGTGTGGCAGGGAGTAAATTCGGTATTTTGATCGGCATTTTCTTCTCCGTTTCTGGTGTATTTATTATCCGCGAGCCTTTTCAAGAGCCTGCGCAACGTCTGCGATGATGTCTTTAACGTTTTCTATACCGACAGAAAGTCTTACGAGGTCGGGAGTTATTCCCGCATTGACGAGCTGCTCGTCGGTAAGCTGACGGTGTGTCGTGCTTGCAGGGTGAAGGACAGACGTACGTGCATCCGCAACGTGTACGACTATAGCGGCGAGCTTGAGGCTGTCCATGAACTTGACAGCGGCTTCTCTTCCGCCCTTAACGCCAAAGGAGATAACTCCGGATGCGCCACCCGCGAGATATTTGTTTGCTTTTTCGTATTCGCTGTTGTTTTCAAGCAACGGATAGTTTACCCATGATACCATATCGTTGCTCTGAAGGAACTTTGCAACCTCAATAGCATTTGCGGAGTGTCTTTCAACGCGCAATGCAAGTGTTTCAAGTCCGAGATTGAGAACAAACGAGGACATGGGAGAAAGAGGAACACCGAAGTCTCTCATGAGCTGTACTCTTGCCTTGGTGATATATGCCTTGTCAAGACCGAAGTCGCGGGTATAAACAACGCCGTGATAGGATTCGTCGGGTGTCGTAAGCTCGGGGTACTTTCCGTTGTCCCAATCGAAGCGTCCGCCATCGACGATAACGCCTCCGACTACGGTTGCGTGGCCGTCCATATACTTCGTTGTGGAGTGGATAACGATATCGGCACCGTATTCAAACGGACGGCAGAGTATCGGAGTTGCAAAGGTATTGTCTATCATAACGGGAACGTTATGCTTATGTGCTATCGGCACGTATCTGTCAAAGTCAAATACGGTAAGTGCGGGATTGGCTATAGTCTCACCGAAAAGGAGGCGAGTTCTGTCATCAAAGAGTGCCTCTATCTCCTCATCCGACATAGAATCGGTGATGAATCTCGTCTCAATGCCCATCTTTTTGAGAGTTACCGCAAAAAGGTTGACTGTTCCTCCGTATATGGATGAAAGAGAAACTATATTATCGCCTGCGGAAGTTATATTGAGTATCGCAATAAGATTTGCCGCCTGTCCGGATGAGGTAAGGATCGCACCCGTACCACCCTCAAGATCTGCTATCTTTTCCTCTACGCATGCCACCGTAGGGTTGGATATTCTCGTATACATATGTCCGTCTACCTTAAGGTCAAAGAGCAATCCGAGATGTTCGGAGCTGTCGTACTTATAGGTAGTGCTCATATTTATGGGAAGTGTTCTCGGCTCGCCGTTACCGGGTTTGTAGCCGGACTGTATGCATTTGGTTTCTACAAGATATTTTTCATTCATTGTCTGATACCTCTCAATTTTGCGCTTTATTTTATTTTTCTTGCTTCAAAGTAGTGTCTCTTATCAAGGGCATGTCCCATAGAGAAGGTCTTTCGCGGAAGCACTCCGTCCGCCATAACGCCCTCAAAGAGCATATCCTTTTTCATTCCTTCAAAGAGTATTCCGAGCGTATTTCCGCACGCAAGCGACCTTAACGAGTCCTCACCGTGGATATAGTCGGTAACGTATCCCGTGTGCTCCGCTGTATATTCGTCGAGCACCTCCTGGACAAACGCTATCGGAAGAGTTTTGTCGGGAGTGCCTACGGTGACCACTTCCTCTTTTCCGGAGAAAACGAGAGTCAGATCAAACGGCTTGTCGTTTCCATTTACCTTGTCGCATCTTTCTTTTATGTAATTGACGAGAGAAAGCATAGCTTCCTTGCTCTCACAGCTTACCGTGCGGTATATCGGTTCAAAATCAAGCGCAGAGTCGTGAAGGTTGACAAGCTCCGCGAGTGCATATCTGCACGGCATTGAAGCAGCGGCGTCTCCGAATTCCTTTTTTGCCGATTCGTAAACCGCTCTTGCGGTAGCAAGTGAATGGTTTCCGTCTCCGACGGCAAAGAGAAGCGGTGCGATACCGCTACGGCCGTAGCGTTGGTTCGTATATGCCTCGGTTGCATATCTTGCGAGCAATCCGTTTATACGTCTGATATTCGGCGCATCTATAAAATAGCCCTCAAGACGTCCCGCGCCCATCATAAGCTCAATATCATATGCCTTTTTAAATGACGAATATGCGGATTCAAGCGGCTCTATTACCGTCTTTTTCACGTCGTCTATAAGAAGCATAACGTGAGGAAGCTCAAGAGTTGCGCCCTCGCGCACCTTAACGCGCGGCGGTATCCTCTCAAGCACGGTTCTTTCGGTAGGTCTTACCAAAGAGCTTGAGGATGCGGAATAGTCGTAGCATTCAAGGTCTATCTTGCCTACTATTCCCCTTCTTATTCTTCCGTCGGGCTGTGTTCTTCTTACGTATATAAGTGAATCCGAGAACTGCTCAAAAACATCCGTTTCGTATTTCTTCATATTTTCGTTGATCTTAGGTGTGCGCTCGTCCGCCTCGTCAAGAAAGACCTCGGGAAGTATAAGATCAAGCGTAGATGGCATATCTCCGATTATACTCTCACATTCGACCCAAAAATTCTTTTCGCTTGTAAACTGGTCGCACGCGATTACCGAAAAAGCTTTACCGAACTCGCCTTCCCTTTTCTTCGGGAGAAGGATGTCGGCCTGTGAAAAAATCTGCATTGTTTTTGCCTCCGAGAATGATTGTTTCTATTATAGCACATAAAAATGTGTTTGTAAAGTAAAAAACATAAAAATAATGTAAGACATTTTGAAAACTTTTTATAAATCAACTTGCGCTCCCTTGTTATTTGTGGTATAATTATAAAAATATTTTATTAAACAAAAGTTTGATGTTGAAAATACTCAATGAATATGTGTCCCGTGCTCGCACGATTTAATTACACCGCCGTTTTTCGGAAGGCACTTTCATCAAATATTTTCTCCGCAAACAAAAGGAGCCCAAATGAAAGAATTTTTCAAAAAAATCGTATCTCTCGTGTTGCTATTCACACTTGCCGTGTCCGTTCTTGCAAGCTGCAGCAACGCCGGTGACGACACTACCGTTACCGATCCGTCGGGCACACCCCCGGATCAACAGACGACACCCGGAGACAGCACGACCGCGGAGCCCGCTCCGATTGAGACACTTGCTATCGTCACAAACGGACAAAGCCAATTCTCTCTAATCATTCCCGCGGGCGCTTCGGATAAGCTTATTGACCTTATAAAAACCTTCAAGGAGAAATTTGAGAAAAAGACAGGAGTTGCTTTACCTGTAAAGAACGAGGGCTCAAACTCGGTAACAAACAACGATTTTGAGATACTTATAGGAAAGACCTCACGCGCAGATGCCGCAAGCGTATATGAAGGGCTCCGAGCAAAAGACTTTTTATACTGCATCAAAAAGAACAAGCTCATTATTACGGGTGGTTCCGACGAATCAACAGAGACCGCTGTAAACTATTTCAATAGAAAATTCATTGATGCCGCCGTAAAGAACGACAAGAGCAACATCGTATTCACCTCAGAAGATAATCATTTCGACAACTCATCATACAGCCTTCCTGTCATTTCCGTAGCCGGAACACCCTTGCACAAGTTCTGCATCGTATATTCCACCAACGACCCGTATTCCGCAGAGCTTTTCGCACTCAAAACAAAGCAAAAGATACTTAGCGATTGCGGATACAACGTCGAAGTATATTCCGATAACAGGGCTCCCGCGAATGCAAAAATGATAGTTGTAGGAAACACAAAATATTCATCCAATACCGCGACTGTGAGCGGATACGATTACGGAATCCACGTTGAAAACGGAAACGTATACGCATATTCCGCCTCTATAGAAGGCTACGATAGTCTTCTTAAGGATATTTTCGGCAAGCTTTTCTCCGGAAAAGAGCCGATAGACGTCCCGAACGGCGCAAAATATAATAACACGTCCGACCTTGATATAGTAAACATCAAAAAGGCAATAGACGGTGACGTAAGAGTCATATTGAGTAACATTCTCGGAAACTGCAACAACACAACTCACCCCGTAAGCTATAGAACAAAATCGGTTACAGAGCTTCTTTCAAGCTACTCGCCCGACGTTCTCGGACTTCAGGAATGCTCGCCGAGAAGCCGCGATGCAGGAGTTGTTACACTTCTCAAGAAGTACGGATACACCGAAGCTCCCGCAAACCCCACGAATTCGTCAAAAAACAATTACACTCCCCTTTTCTACAATGCAAAGACCGTAAAGCTTCTGGCTTATGATTACGTATATTACCCCGGATCCTTCAATGATAGCGGATCCAAGTCTATAACGTGGGGCGTTTTTGAGCACCTTGAAACAAAGGAAAAGTTCGCGGTATGCTCTACCCACTTTTTCTATCAGTCGGAGGCAACAGCAGGAAGAGTGGAAAACGCGAAGATGCTTTCCGATACGGTAAAAATGCTGGCAACAAAATACAACGTACCCGTTATTGCAGGTGGCGACCTTAACACAAGGGTCAATAGCGATCCATTCTCTACCCTTCTTGACAACGGACTCTCGATGATACAGAAGCTCGCAAAGGAAACCGACAACACCAAGACGTCACATTCTTACCCCGAGCTTAACAAGGATCTCGGATATTACGCAGGCATAACTCCCCCGAAGGAGGATGCTTACTTAACCGAGGCCATAGACCACGTGTTGGTATATAACGGCGGAAATCTTGAATTTAATAGATTCTGCGTTATTGACGAGGAATTCGCACTTATGTCAAGTGACCACTGTCCGTTGCTGGTGGATTTCAAATTCAAATAAGCTATAAGAAGTAAAGGATCACAAAATGAAAAGAAACGCTATGGTTAAAACACTTTCATTATTCCTTGCCCTTTTGATGCTTTGTACGGCTCTTGCCTCATGCGTATCAAGCGGCACAGGGGACGACTCTACCACAGGGGACGGCTCTACCACACCGGACACTACCCCGGTTCCCGAGGAAACGACTCCAATAACCGGTCAGGAGGAATTTCTTGATCTTGTAGTCAACGGAGAAACAAGTTTCACTCTCATAAAGCCAATTGCGGCATCTGATGAGCAGTTGGAGCTTATCAATTACTTCCAAGAAAAGTTCGAAAAAAAGACGGGGGTAACTCTTCCGCTCACTTACGAAAAAAGAAGTGATGCGGACAACGATAACTACGAAATACTCATAGGCGAAACGATGAACCCCGCATCCATAGAAAAGAACGCCGAAATGAGAGAAAAGGATTTCTTCTACGGTATTATAGGAAATAAGCTTATCTTTGTCGGAGGTAACACAACGTCACTGAAATCCGCAATTCAATATTTTGAAAGAAAGTTCCTCGACGCAGCCGTAAAGAAGGATAAAAATAACATTACGTTCGATCTTTCCGACAACTATAGTGAACGCGTCTTATACTATCTTGAGGACTTCAAGATAGGCTCGGAGGATGCAAGCAAGTTCACAGTCGTATATTCGAACAACGACCTTGTCGCTGCAAAGGTTTTCGCAAAAAAGCTTGCTAACCTTATAACTGACAGATACGGATTCAAGATATCCTCAACCGATGATTCCGAAAAGGCATCTCCCTACGAGATAGTTGTAGGTTCTACTAACCGCGGAAACGTCACTCCCGCAAAAAACTGCGGATCTATCACATACAAGGACGGAAAGATGTACATATCGTGCGACATATCCGCCGGATACGATTATCTTTACAGTTACATGGACAAGGAATTCCTGTACGGTGACCGTAAGCTTAAATTCGATCAGACAAAGAACCTTAACGTTGAGCTATCTACCCTCTTTACCGGAGGAACGGAAAATATTCTTGAGCGTCACGGAAGTATAAGAATACTTCTCAACAACATCTGGAGCGGCGCAGACAACGCAATTTTAAGAGCAAATCAGCTTAAAGAGGTCTATAAGGATTACGCTCCCGACGTAATAGGTCTTCAGGAGTTCAGCGGATCGGTAAAAACACAGCTGAAAAATAACATTCTCTCTCTCGGATACAAGGAGATTCCTTACCACGAAAAGAACTACAACTACGCTGTCCAGACTCCTATTTTCTACAATCCCAAAACGTTGAAGGTAATAGACTCGGGATTCTGGAAATACAACGATGAAGCAGGCGACAAATCAAAGTCTGTTGCTTGGTGTCTGTTTGAACAGATCTCTACCGGAAAGCGAATAATCGTTGGTTCAACTCACTTCATGTGGACCAGCCCCGCTCTCGGAAGCGATCTCGCAAACCTCGCAAGAACGGTAGACGCAACAGAAATGTGCGAGCTTTTGATCAAGCTTTCAAAAAAATACAACGCACCTGTTATCGTAGGCGGAGACTTCAACTGTAACATAAACAGCCAACCTGCAGGCATAATCAAGCAAAACGGCTTTGTTGACATAGAAAACCTCGCAACAAAGACAGAGCTTGGCGGAACTCACCACTCGTATCCATCGTTCGCCGATGGCATATGCACCTCCTATTCAAGCGCGGGAGGAACGTACGAAACTGCAATAGACCACATATTCGCGTACAATCAATCAATGATGGACATCGGTCTTTACGACGTAGTTGAGGACTTCTTAGCGCTTGCATCAAGTGACCACTGTCCAATGATCACGGATGTCACACTTAAATAATAAACAATACCGAATACTTACATAAAATTAATGATGGACATCATTCAAAACAAAACAGGAGAATAACAATGAAAAAAATTTTGTCTTTACTTCTCATCGCCGTAATGTGCCTTTCCGTGCTTGCGGCATGCACAAACCCCAACGAAGATACTCCCTCAGGCGGAGATACTACACCCGATGCGGAAACCACACCGCAGCCCAATGCAGACGTAAGCCTCGTTGAAAACGGAGAAACAAAGTTCGTTCTTGTAAGACCGATGAATGCATCCGGCGAGATAATTGACCTTATAACGGATTTTCAGACCGAATTCCAGAAGAAGACAGGCATAAAGCTGGATATCGAATATGAAAAGCGCGACTCGGTAGACAATGACAATTACGAAATAGTTATAGGAAAGAGCGCTCATCCCGAAACTATTGAGGCGATGGCAGATCTTAAAAACCTCGACTATTTCTGCGGTCTTATAGGAAACAAGATCATCCTTGTCGGCGGAAACGATAAGGCTACTGCCGATGCGGTTGATTACTTTAAGAAAAAGATACTTCATCCGAAAGCAACCGAGGACAGCAAGAACATCGTTTTTGACCTCACAGACAACTACGTTTACAGAAAATCATACTATATTGACACCGCTACAATCAACGGAGTAGAAATACAGAACTACAAGATAGTTTACTCCAAGAACGACTGCTATGCAAGCGAAATATTCGCGAAGAGATTCAAGAACCTCACCGCTACGTATACGGGATACAATCTCGAGGTAATAGACGACAGCGCGCCTGTTTCCGAAAATGAGATCCTTATCGGTGTAACAAACAGAGGCACCCCCACGTTTGACGAGGAGGCCATGCAGCTCGTCTACGAGAACGGAAAGCTTTATATGCATTCCTCATACTCAAACGGATACATTACTCTTTACGACCAGGTAAAGACTGCGATTTACTCTGGTAAGGATAAAAATATTGTTATTGACGACAAGTGCGAATTCTCTGTAAAGCTTTCCACAGTATTCAAAGGCGGTTCCGAAAATATGCTTGAAAAGGGCGGAAGCCTCAGAATCATCGTAAATAACGTTTGGGGTGGAAATGAGTCAACAGCTCCCTTGAAGCTCCGTATGAAACAGCTTGTTGACGTTTACCGCGACTATAATCCCGACGTTCTCGGTCTCCAGGAAAGCAACACCACCGTTGAGTCGGCAATCAGACCTGCGATATTGGCTCTCGGATACAAAGAAGTTCCTTATACCGAAAAGAATCAAAACATCCACATATATACTCCTCTCTTCTACAACCCCGAAACAGTTGATCTTATTGACTCCGGATTCTGGAGATATAACGATGAGTCGGGTGACACCTCCAAAGCGGTAAGCTGGGGCGTTTTTGAAGAAAAGGCTTCCGGAAAGAAGTTCATCGCGGGTACCACACACTTTATGTGGAACAGCCCCGAGCTTGGATCCGTGGCGGCTAATGTCGCAAGAAAGGTAGACGCTACCGAGCTTGCAGCTCTTATGAAGGAGCTTTCCAACGAATACGATGCTCCCGTTATCGTCGGCGGCGACTTCAACTGTAACATAAGCAGCGAGCCTATGAAGATACTGCTCAACGAAGGATTCGTCGACGTAGACGTAACCGCTAAGAAAACCGAGACAAGAGGAAGTCATCACGCTTATCCGACTATCAACCCCTCAACCGGAATATGGCTCTCCTACGCAGAGGCGGGCGGTACAAATCTCTCAGCTATCGACCATATTATGGCATACGCTCACGATAAGCTCACCCTCAATGTATTTGACTCCATCGAGGATATTTTCGCGCTTGCTTCAAGTGACCACTGTCCCCTTCTTACAGACTTCACTCTTAAATAATACCGAAAATGTATGTTTATGGAAAGATTATTATCGATTTCTATTATCCTGATATTTATACTAACGCTTCTTGCGGCTTGTACCGACGGTGGTCAGTCAGCTGATGCGACCACCGATCCGGTTACAAATCCGACCGAGGACGTTACTTTGTGGCTCACCAAGGACAGTACGACCCAATTTTCTATAGTTTATGCCGCTAACGCATCCAATCGCATTGCCTCCGAAACGCTTAATTTCAAAAATCTTTTCAAGGAAAAGACGGGCGTTGAACTGCCTATAGTAAGAGAAAAAAGGGATGACGTTGCAAACGACAACTACGAAATAATCATCGGAAGCTCTCTTCGTCCCGAGTCGAAGCAGATATTTGATACGCTCAGGTATGACGACTATTTTTACGGAGTGGTAAATAACAAATTCATCATAATGGGCGGAAGCGATAACGCGACAGCACGAGCCGTCAATGCGTTCACTCAAAACTTCTTTGAAAAAAAGGTTGAAGCAGATCCAAAAAATATTTCGTTCAGCTCGTCCGAAAACTTCTCATACAAAAACCAATACAACGTTGCAAATGCTACCGTTAACGGTGTATCACTCGACAACTTCAATATAGTTTATTCCGCAAATGACATTCACGCGGCGGAAATATTCGCAAAAAGGCTTCGTGACGTCATCCTTGAAGCAACAGGATACTGTCTTGAGGTAAAGGCGGACACTACCGCTACATCCGAGCACGAGATATTGGTCGGAAACACGGTAAGGACCACCGTTGCGTTTGACAGCACGTCGCTTGAAATGAAATATGATTCCGGAAAGATATTCTTCGGAAGCGGATACTCAGAGGGCTACAACGTGCTTCTCCAACATGTAAAAACTAACCTCTTCAAGAAAACGGATTCCGAGCTTGATCTCGCAAAGGGACAAGAGTTTTCACTCAAAGCATCAGACGTATTCAGCGGAGGAAGTGAGAACATTTTGAACAAGGACGGAAGCATTCGCGTACTGTTCAACAACATCTGGGCTATTATCGAGGAATACGCTCCCGTAAATCTCAGAATGAAGCAGCTCGCAGACGTATACCGCGACTATGCTCCCGACGTTATCGGTCTTCAGGAATACAGCACTCAGCTGAAAAGTTTACTCGATCCGATGCTTACTGAGCTCGGTTACGTTGAGGTTCCCTACACCAACAAAAACGTTACCCTTCCCGTTGCGACTCCTATTTACTATAATCCCAAGACCCTCAAGCTCATCGATTCGGGCTTCTGGAGATACAACGACGGATCAGGTGACAAATCCAAATCCATCGGATGGGGCGTTTTCGAGGAAATTGCTACGGGCAAGAAATTCTGCGCTGCATCGACTCATTTATATTGGCCGAGCACGACCGAGGGGAATAATGCGAGAGTACTGGCTGCCCGTGAACTCGTCGAGCAGATGTCCGCACTGTCAAATAAATATGACGCTCCCCTGATCATAGGCGGAGACTTCAACTGTGACCTCGGAAGCGAGCCCATCAAAATAGTATCCACGGGTGGATTTGCTGCAGCTGAAAGCATCGCTAAAAAGACTGAATTGGGCGGAACACACCACGCGTATCCGAGATTCAATTCTGACGGTGTATGCACGACCTTCTACAAGGCAAACGGAACATACAAGACGGCAATAGATCATATTTTCGTGTACGGCAAGGATAAGCTCACAGCAAATACCTACGACGTCATAGAGGATTATTTTGCTCTGGCATCATCCGACCACTGCCCGCTCTTACTGGACGTAACATTAAAATAACACTATCCACAGAAAATGAAAAGGAATAAAAAATGAAAACTACAGCTCTGCATAGGATATTGTGTACAATATTGATAATAGCTATCTGCCTTGGCGCCCTTGCCGCTTGCGTAAAGACACCGACCTCCGATAACAACAATGGGACTACTGCCGCCGTTATAACCGATGCGCCGGCAACCTCTTTTGTGCCGGAAACCACGGAGGCGCAGGTAACTACAACTACTCCGGAAACCACCAAGACTCCCGAGACCACCAAAGCTCCCGAGACTACCAAGACTCCCGAGACTACCAAGACTCCGGAAACCACCAAGGCTCCCTAGACTACCAAGACTCCGGAAACTACCAAGACTCCCGAGACTACCAAGACTCCGGAGACTACCAAAACTCCGGAAACTACTAAGACTCCCGAGACTACCAAAGCTCCGGAGACTACTACAACTCCTGAGACACTGCCCGTGCCCGATCCGGAGATGTTCCCTTCCTCGGATTACTCTCTTGACCTTATAAAGAATTCAGCTGTCCCATTTACGTTATCGTTCGATCCTTCATCGGCGTACGCCTCGTTGATACTTGAATTCCAAACACGTTTCAAAAAGATTTCCGGTGTAACACCTGCTCTCGTTGCGGCAAACAGTACAAATACGCCCAAGGAGACGTTTGAGATCCTTATAGGGGATACCGCATATCCCGAAACCGCAATCGTAAAGTCACAGCTTAAGGACAACGATTACTTCTACGGAGTCGTGGGAAATAAGATCGTCCTTATCGGAACGAACGCGTCCGCTACCAAGAAAGCTATCGAGTCATTCTTCTCCGCGTTCCTTGAGCCTTCGATCGCCAAGGATCCGGAAAACGTCGTATTCAATACGAAAAGAAATGCTCTTAACGACAGCCTTACTTACATAAAATCTCTTAATATAGACGGAAACGATATTTCCAAGTATCAGATAGTCTACTCCGAGTCGGACAATTATGCCGCAAAGATATTTGCAAAGCGACTTTCCGCTCAAATATCGCAATTATCAGGTGTATCGCTCCCCGTCGTTACGGACAGTACGACGGCATCCGATTACGAAATAGTCGTCGGAATAACTAAGCGAACTCTCGTTACAGGTACCGAAAAAGCGTTCACGGTAAAAATTCTTAACGGAAAGCTTTATATACTGAGTGAGCTTTCGGTAGGATATGATGCCGTTCTTGAATACATCAAGGACACCTTCCTTCTTTCCGAGCGCGAATTGAACTTAACATCCGCCAAGAACGCCGTAATTCCCTTTAGCACTGTGCTTACGGGTGGAAGCGAAAATACGTTGAGTAAGGGTGGAAGCATCCGTATCCTCGTTAACAACATATATTCCGGCTCCGACAACGCCGTACTGCGCGCAAAACAGCTCGCGGCAGTATACAAGGACTATGCGCCCGACGTTATCGGTCTTCAGGAATTCAGCGGAACGGTAAAGACAAACATCAATTCCCTCATACTTGCAATGGGCTACAAAGAGGTACCGTACACAACGAAGAATAAGAATCTCGCAGTTCAGACACCTATATACTATAATCCAAACACGTTGAAGGTGATCGATTCGGGATATTGGAAGTATAACGACAACGCAGGGGACAATTCAAAGTCTGTTGCTTGGGCTCTGTTTGAGGAGATATCAACCGGTAAGCGCTTTATCGTAGGCTCTACACACTTTATGTGGACCAGCCCAAGCCTCGGTGCGACACTTGCCAACGATGCAAGAAAAATAGACGCTACCGAAATGTGTGCTCTTTTGAAGCCATTGTCCGAAAAATATAACGCCCCCGTCATCGTAGGCGGAGACTTCAACTGTCCGCTCGGAAGCGATCCTATCAACATCATCCTCAACGACAACAATTTCGTTGAAGCTGAGGACATTGCGATAAAGACAGAGCGCGGCGGAACACATCACGCGTACTCGGAATTTGATGCAAGCACGGGTGTTTGCATTAAATACTACGAGGCAACCGGAAATTATACCACAGCAATAGATCACGTATTCGTTTACGATCAGAGCAAGCTTACAGTAAATACGTTTGACGTTGTCGAGGATTATTTCGCGTTGGCATCTACCGACCACTGTCCCATAATAACCGATATAACACTTAAATAATACCATGAGGTGTACATATGAATAACTCTGCTATAAAAAGGTCGCTTGCACTTTTACTTGTTTTCATATTTGCGGCTTTTCAGCTGATAGCTTGCTCTCCGGAAGCACCTGAAGTTCCGAACGAGCCCGAGATTACAACCCTCGCACCCGAAACGACGACAGATGCCTCCACCACAGAGGAACCTGAGCCTATAGATTTCTTTTTGGATCTCGTTGCGGACAGTAAATCAAAGTTCAATCTCGTTCGTCCTCAGGGCGCATCGCACGAGCTGATAGATATTATCATAGATTTCCGCTCTAACTTTGAAAAGAAAACGGGAATAGCTCTTGACATAATTTACGAAAAGGAAGTTGTTCCGAGCGATACCTATGAGATAATCATCGGAAAATCCAATTCGGCCGATTTTAAGGAAATATACGATCAGCTGAAAAGCAACGACTATTTCTTCGGAATATCAGGCAATAAGCTTATGATAGCAGGAGGATCCGATGCTGCGTTGAAGAACGCATGTCAGTATTTCTTCCGCAAGTTTCTTGACACAAAAGTAAGTAAGGACAAGGCTAACATAAGATTCTCAATTGAGGACAACTACCTGGAAAAGGGAGTATATCCCATATCCGACCTTACTGTAGGTAACGTTCCCCTTAGTAAAGTTCAGATAGTATATTCCGAAAATGATATACACGGTGCCGAGATATTTGCAAGGCGCGTTGCAGACTCTATATATATGAAGGCGGGCGTAAAGGTTCCCGTCGTTACGGATGCCGCTCCCGCTACCGAAGCAGAGTTAGTCGTCGGTATTACAAACAGAAACGCTCCCCCAACCCAGAAGGAATCCTATTCCATCACCTATAAGGATAACCGCATGTTCTTCAACTGCGATTATTCGGAAGGATATAACCTTCTTTACGAGCACGTAAAATCAAACGTTATCGTATCCAGAAAGAACCTCTCATTGAACGAGGAGTTTAACATTACCACTCCCCTTTCAACGGTATTTAAGAACGGATCCGAAAACGCACTTAAAAAAAGCGGAAACATACGTATACTTATTCATAACATCTACGGAGGAAACTCCGCTGAGATTCCCGCATACTGGCGTATGGAGCAGCTCAAGGACGTCTATCGCGATTACGCTCCCGACATTATCGGTCTCCAGGAGTACAGTGACTCTGTGAAGCCCTATATGTCAAAGCACTTGGAGGCGCTTGGATACGTAGAAGTTCCCTATCACACAAAGAACCAAAACCTCGTCGTAAGAACACCGCTCTTCTATAACCCCGACACGTTGAAGCTTATCGACTCCGGATATTGGAGATACAACGACAACTCAGGTGACACCTCAAAGTCTGTAGGATGGGGGCTGTTTGAAGAAAAGGCTACTCAAAAGAGATTTATAGCAGGTGGAACCCACTTCTACTGGACGGGTGACGAGCTTGGTAAAAGTGCAAGAATAATAGATGCGACCGAGCTTGCCGAACTTATGATCTCCCTGTCAAACAAACACAACGTACCCGTCATCGTAGGCGGCGACTACAACTGCAAGCTTGAAAGTGATCCACTTAACATATTGCTCAAGGATAACAAATTCGTAGAGGCGGAAGACATCGCGATAAAAACCGAATTTGGCGGATCGCATCACTCTTATCCTACATTTGATAACAATACCGGTATAGCACATAAGTATTATCCCGCAAGCGGAACGTACAAGAGCGCAATAGACCATATCTTCGTCTATAACGAAAGTAAACTTACCGTAAATATGTATGACGTTATCGAGGACTTCTTCGCACTTGCTTCAAGTGACCACTGCCCCTTGATAACAGATTTCACATTAAAATAAGATCGGAGAAAAACATGGAAAAAATCGACCCATCCGCAATGCCTGTTTCTATAAAGAGCGGAAATTGGACAAACGGCCACATTCAGGGAATCGCGGTAGATAAGGTAAACGGATATATATACTATTCCTTCACTACCGTTTTGATAAAGTCAAAGCTTGACGGCACGGTAATCGGAAGCGTTGAGGGACTTACGGGTCATCTCGGTTGCCTTGATTTCAACGATGAGGACGGCCGCGTATACGGCTCTATCGAGTATAAGCACGATTCTATCGGAAAGGCTATCCTCAAAAACAATCCCGGTGCGAAGCTTGCCGACGTTGATGCCTTCTATATCGCTATTTTCGACGTAGACAAGATAGACAGACTCGGAATGCACGCAGAGCGCGACGAAGTAATGACTACCGTATATCTTCCCGACGTGTGTGAGGATTACTCCTACAAGGGAAAACACGAGCACAAATACGGCTGCTCGGGAATAGACGGAATATCCTTCGGTCCGGTTTTCGGAAGTGCAAAGGACTCCCCGCAGATGCTTTTCGTTGCGTACGGTATATACGGAGACAACGACCGCGAGGACAACGACTATCAGTGTATTCTCCAATTTGATTACAGAAAGTTCAAAGACTATCAAAGGCCACTCTCACAGCTTGAGCCACACACAAGCGGTCTCAGATGTGACGAACGCTATTTCCTCTACACGGGTAATACGACCTGGGGCATTCAAAACATTGAATACGACGAGAACACGGGCGACTTTTTCGTAGCGGTCTATACCGGAAAGAAAGAGCACTTCCCCAACTACCCGATGTTCGTCATAGACGGCTCGAAGGCTCCCGAAAAAAAGCTTCTCACCGGTCTTGACGGAGAATACGGGCTTGTGATATCGCTCAAGGAATCGGGTGCTTATGATGAAAAAAGCGGTATATACGGTCTTACCTTCACCAAAGGAAGCACAGGTATTGCATCTCTCGGTAACGGATATTTCTACGTCTCACACAACTCAAGCGTCGTTATTGACGGTGTAAAATATCAGACGACCGACATCAGAAAGTACACCTACAAAAACGACGGCTCCGAAAATCCGTTTGTGCTTTGCGAATAAAAGTCGCAGGCTTCCATTATCACTATCGCCAAGCGATAATATCACTACGACGAAGTCGGAATATCACTTTTTCTCTTATAATTTGTGATATAATGAAATTATAGATAAGGGATATGAGCTTCGCCCGGTGTGTTTGTAATGTAAAGGCGAAACTTGTGATAAAGCAAAGAACAAGGGGTATATACTATGGAACATATTTTGCCAGAAGCTCAGTTGATTGAGTATATCAAGCCGTATCTGAAAGCAAAAGGGTTTAAAAAGAAAAACAAAAGATGGATAAAAGAAACTCCTGAGTTTACTATTTCTTTTTTACTTCAAGGCAGTTCCTACTCAAAGGAAGATTATTATATTCGTCCGGGAATATTTATCAATGCGTTAAAGCCAACCGATCTATATTATGGGCATTGGTATACGCAAATTGACCAAACAACGCCGGAAGAAATCATGGACAAATTTGACACCTGGTACGGAGAGTGGACCAATAAAGCCTTAATCAAAAAACGGTTACTTGCTTTTATTGAATGGGATAAAAGAAATCCACTTGAAAAGAGAATAGCCAACCAGGTCAATTACGAAGCTGACCCTGTTCCTGCAGAAGAATTTTTTGGCATTACATTACAAGCAAAGCAATTTGTCTTAGACAATTTTTGACATTAAATTCCCCCCCGACAGACCTTAAAATCTATCGGGGGGTAACTTACTTTATACACGCCATACTCATAACAGCATGGATTTGTATCTAAAGCCCAAAAAGGTTGTTTGAAGCTAAAAGCATTGCTCTTATAACCAATTTTGTTGTCAGCATATAAAACAAAACACTCATTCTTAAAGTGTTCGTTTTTATGATTATGATCGCTAAAATAAATAGTTTTATTATAGGTTGCTTTAAGGCAAGTTTTTTTGAAAAAGAAGAAGGCTTGACACTTTCGTATCAAGCCTTTGTGATGGAGCGGATTACGGGGC
>JAZSLE010000117.1:0-5480 GCA_045535215.1 Eubacteriales bacterium | reverse complement strand
GGATCTATCCCACCCCCCGTGTAGATGAATGCTCTGACGTGTGACAGCTCCATTCCGCCGTATATACTTTCTATTTCCTGCATTGCTTTTTCGCTTTTGTTCATTTTGGTATTTCCTAACTTACGTTTATTTTTTCCACGTCGGCTTCTGCTTCAAGGTGTTATACATATCTATGTAACTGTCGTGTCTGCTCTTTGATATTCTTCCGTCCCGCACCGCCTCAAGCACGGCACAGCCTTCCTCCTTCGTATGCGTGCAATCCGCATATCTGCACTTGTCGGTATATTCACCGAATTCTCTGAAGGTGTGAACGAGGTCGTCCTTTGCAAAAAAGTCAAATCGCTCGAAATCAAGCATAGAAAAGCCGGGAGTATCCGCAAGGAAGCCTCCGTATACGGGGTAAAGCGTTACCGCACGCGTTGTATGACGTCCGCGCTCAGTCTTTCTGCTCACTGCGTACGTTTCAAGAGACAAATGCGGGAACAGTGCGTTCATAAGTGTGGATTTGCCTACACCCGATGCACCCGCAAATGCGGCTATCCTTCCTCCCTTGAGCATTTTCTCAACGTCGCGGGAAAGCTCCTCAACTCCGTCGCCCTGCACACTGCTTACCGTGTACGTCTTAAATCCCGCGCCTGAATACACACGGTAAAGCTCACCTGCACTCTTTTCGTCAAGCTCGCACTTACTGATTACTATTATAGGCTCAACATTATTGTGTTCAGCAATGGATATAAGCTTGTCCGCAACGAGAGGAAGCGTCTGCGGTGCCTTTGAAGAAAGCACAAGGAACATATGATCGAGGTTAGCTATCGGAGGACGGATAAATACGTTCTTGCGATCGCATATCTCGGTAAGGTATATGTCCGCTCCCGTTTCGGATGGTATCGCCTTTCCGTCCTCGTCGATTACGAAAGAGTGATCGGAATAGCTTATCATTACTCTGTCTCCGACCTTCGGTCTTTCGTCTCTGTGGCGAAGCACTCCTCGTGCGCTACAGGAAAGAAAGGTGTCCGAAAGAGGTTCTCCGTCCTGCTTATCGGTAAGTATACGGTAAAGCCCTCCTACGTTTTCGGTGACTATACCGCACAAGGTGTATTTATTTTGCATTATTTGAATTCCTATTCCTTTATAAACATGGGGTCGCGCTTCAAGCACGACCCCAAAATGCATCGATCCGTTACGGCTCTTCGGTTTCCTCCGGCGACTCTGTGGTCGTTTCATCATCGTATGAAGGAGGAACGTCCGGGGTATCGTTGTGGACCTCTCCCGTGCTGACGTATACGTCTATATAGATCTCATATGCGTATCCGCTGCAGAACGAGCCCGGATCCTTGCTCTGTGCAACTATCGTTCCTTCGGGAAGCAGGTTGTCAATATAGATCACATTGCCGAGAGCACATCTTCCGTCTGTAAGAACGATTCTCGCCTCATCCACCGTAAGTCCTTCAACGTCAGGTACTTTTACAACTATCATAGAGGGAGTATAATCCACGCCGCCGCTTATCGTAAGCATAATAGTAGTACAATCCTTGGAGAAACTTCCGTCACTCGCGGGAGACTGCTTTATTACGGTGTCCTTCATCTCGGCCGCTCTTTCAACCGTAATACGCTCAACAGTAAGACCGAATTTCCAGAGCAGAGCCTGAACCGAGCTTCTGTCCATCCCGATTACAGACGGAATATAGTTAGTTGAGTGATCTCTTCCGCCGCTTATGACGAAATCTATCGTAATATTTGAATAGTTAAACGCAGTGTCGGCATTTATACTCTGCGTGAGTATGGTTCCGATCTCCTCACCCGAACGGGTGTAGATAACGCGTCCGACCTTCATTCCCTTTTCGTTGATCTTCTTTACCGCTTCTATCTCGGAAAGTCCTACGAAATTGGGAACGGTGACCGTATCCGAGCTGTAGCCGGTTGATACCTTGAGAATTATCTCACCGCCCTCAATAATGGATTCACCGACGGCAGGAACCGTGCTTATAACGAGTCCGCTCGGTACCATGGGGTTGTATTCCTCTTCTATTACTACCTTATACTGACGCTGTCTCAGCTTCAGTTCAACGTTTCTCGCGTCCATAAGTGAGTAGTCGGGCATAACGTTATATTTCGCTCCGAGGCTGACGGTCAACGTTATCTCGCATTTCTGCGTATCCGCAATTACCTTCTGGTACGAACCTCCCTTGGGATACTGCTCTATTACCGTGTAAGGATCTGTGGACTCGTCGTATTTGAAAATAACGTTATCGGCCTCTATCGTAAAATACTTTTCGTCGTATTCCATTTTACCTTCGGTATACGTCATTCCGACGAAATCCGGCACCTCTTTACTTATCAGCACGTCGTCACCGGTAAGGAATAGCGACGAGAAGATATAATATCCTGAGATTATCGCTATAAGAAGTGTCGCACACGCAACTCCCCATATGACAGGAGTCATAGAGCGGGACGGATTTGCCTTTTCAACGTTGCGCTTCTTCTTTGCCTTCTTTCTCTTCTCGGAGATTCTCGGTACCGCATTAGGTCTCGACTTGATTTTGAGAAGATATTTGAGCATTTCTCCGGCGTCCTTAAATCTTGCATCAGGCATCTTTTCCATCGCCATCATTATCATCGCCTCAAGTCCCTTCGGGATATCGGGGACTATTTCGGAGGGAGGAACCGGCTTTTCGGTTATCTGCTGAGTTGCTACCTTTATCGGATCCTCGTCGTCAAACGGGAGTCTTCCGGTAGCCATCTCGTACATTACAACTCCGAGAGAATATATATCGCTTCTCGCATCAACGTCACCGCCCGCCGCCTGTTCGGGGCTTATATAGTACGCGGTACCCGCCGCACTGTCGGATGCGAGATTGAGCGCATCGTCGTTCACCTGAGCTATTCCGAAGTCGGTTATCTTGACCTCTCCCTTCGGAAGGAGCATTATATTCTGCGGCTTTATATCTCTGTGTATTATTCCGCGGGAATGTGCGTGCTCAAGTGCGGAAAGTATCTGCTCGCCGAAGTCCATTATCTCCTCAAACTTCAGCGCACCCATTCCGTCCATATACTGACGAAGGGTTATACCGTCTATATATTCCATTACGATATACTTTGACGTATCGCTTACGGATATATCAACTACTCGCACGATACCGTTATGCGAGAGCATAGATATTACCTTACACTCGTTCTCAAAGCGCTTTACAGCCTTTATATCTGCGGAATGCTCGGGCTTGAGTACCTTTACCGCAACGGGACGTCCTGTTCTGAGGTCGTCTGCCTTGAAGACTACGGCACTTGATCCCTCACCGTGGACCTTGACGAGCTTATATCTGTTATCAAGTATTCGTCCTATGTGTTTTCCGTATCTTTCGTTACTTTGATAATCCATAAATTTCTCCGTTTTGTTTCAGTCTGCGTTTTATACGTTATTCCTTTACGGAAAGCAGAACTGCCGTTATGTTATCGTATCCGCCCGATTCGTTTGCCTTTTCGAAAAGCATGTCTATCTTTCTCTCGGCTGTCTCGGATCCTGTAAGTATGGCGTACAACTCCTCGTGAGTTATCATGTTGGTAAGTCCGTCGGAGCAAAGGAGTATGTATCTATATCTATTGTATATATCGGTGATGCAGTCGGTATCCGATTCAACGAGCATAGACACGCCTACCGCTCTCGTTATGACGTTTTTCATAGGAGCGTTGCTCGCCTCTTCCTCGGTTATTATACCCTTCTTCATCATCTCCCAGACAAGCGAGTGGTCGTCGCTGATCTGATAAAGTCCGGTCTCGTTTGCGGCATAGAGACGGCTATCGCCTACGTTTATCCAATAAAGATCGTTATTGTTGAGTATAAATCCTACGAGTGTAGTTCCCATACCGTCAAGCTCTGCTCTGAGGTTGGACATAGAGTATACTGCCGAGTTTGCAGCATTCAGCGCACGCTTAAGCATAGCAGTAAGCGTGTCGTTACACTCCGGATCATCGTACAGCTTCTTCAAGCAATCCATAAAGGACACCGCCGCTATACAAGAGGCCTCTCCTCCACCCTGTACACCGCCCATGCCGTCACATACCACACAGGCATAGGTATCCTTATCTATTTTTGCTATTCTGAAATTGTCTTGGTTTGTATCCCTGACTCGTCCTTTTTCTGTTTTTCCGACAATTTCGATCTTCATTTCTTCACCGCCTTATAGTAATTCATTCTTCGCATAGTGATCACATCTTCTGACCGCTCTTAACGGCTCTCAGCTCACCGCATGCCGCATTTATATCCGCGCCGAGCTTTCTTCTTACAGTCGCACTTATTCCCTTGCTCTCAAGTATCTTGCAAAACGCGTCCGCTCTTTTTACGTCCGGCGCATACAAGCCCTGTCTTGCCTCGTTAAGCCTTATGAGGTTAACGTGAATGGGCATATCCGTTCCCCTTCGCAATCCCGCGTTAAGAAGGGACGCGAGCGAACGTGCATCCGCAGGGGAATCGTTCTTTTCACTTATTAATGTATATTCGAATGATATTCTTCTATGCGTATGCTCGTAATAATATTTGCATGCCGCCAAAAGCTTTTCAAGTCCGTATTTTTTGTTTATCGGCATTATCTCGCTTCGCTTTTCGTCGGTCGACGCGTGAAGTGATACCGATAACGTTATTCCGAGTTTCATGTCCGCAAGCTCGTATATTCTCTCACATATTCCGCACGTGGACAAAGATATGTGCCGTTGACCGATGTTCAAGCCATCCTCGTCTCCAACGAGATCAAGAAACTTTATAACGTTGTCAAAGTTGTCAAGCGGCTCGCCTATACCCATCATAACGATGTTGGATATTCTCTCACCGAGATCCGCCTTTGCGGATATTATTTGTCCTATCAGCTCTCCCGGCAAAAGGTCTCTTTCCTTTCCACCGATACAGGAGGCACAAAACACACATCCCATACGACATCCCACCTGACTCGATATGCATATCGTATTTCCGTGATTGTACCGCATCACAACGCTCTCTATACAGCTACCGTCCCTCAACGAAAAGAGATATTTAACAGTGCCGTCGCGGGATACCTGCTTGTCAACTATCTGCGGAAAATGTACGCAGGTCTTTTCAAGAAGCCTCGCACGAAGATCCTTCGATATGGTCGTTATTTCATCAAGCGTACGCCCACTGTGTATAGCTGTAAAGATCTGCTTTGCTCTGTACGGCTTTTCTCCGAAGTTCTCCACCAAAAGTGCGGACAGTTCTTTTTTGTCAAGTGACAGCAAGTCTATCATAGTTTCCTCTGCAGAATCAGACGGCACGTCTCATTTTCGCTATAAAAAAGCCGTCGGTATCGTATTTGTCGGGAGTGAGTGTGATCATTCCGTTGCACGTAAGGGCTCCCGATTCAAACGGAACAAGCTCAAACTCTTTATTGCATTCAAGGAATCGCTTAACGTTATCCTCGTTTTCCTCGGGAAGTATTGTGCAGGTAGAATACACAAGGTATCCGCCCTTCTTCACA
>JAZSLE010000033.1:0-2448 GCA_045535215.1 Eubacteriales bacterium | reverse complement strand
GAAATAAGGTCTCCGCCCATACATTCACAGCAGCAGTCAGCACACAGGAGCGAACTGCAAAGATCGCACGAGGAGCATCCGCTGCCCTGCGAATAGGAGTATCTCTGCGAAGCGAATTGCTGTCTGAGATGATTACGTGCGGAAAGGTACTCCGCATTGGTGGGATCCATATTGCACGCGACGTCAAGATATCTCTGCGCGTCTATATAATTGCCCTTACGTATGAGGACGCATCCGTAAAGGAAGTGCCACTCCGCGTTACGATCACTTTGGAGAACGGATGCGAGCTTGCTCTCAGCACCGTATACGTCTCCGTCGTTTATCATTTTTCTTACCGTCCGGTAAAGAGGATCGGATGAATAGGAATCGGTAGAGCTGTATCCGTAATCGTAGCCGCCGTTTCCGCTTCCGCTTCCTTTTCCGCTTCTCTCGTTACATATCTGATCGTATGCCGTGTTGATCTCTTTCATCTTCTCGTTTGCCAACTCAGCCATATCCGGATTTGACGTATATCTATCCGGGTGATACTTTCTGGCAAGATCTCTGTAAGCCTTCTTTATTTCTTCATCGCTTGCAGATCTGTCAACACCCAATACCTTGTAGGGATCCTGCATATAACCTCCATTTCGGCAAAAGCCGATAAGTATGCTATCTTATTTTCTTTCAGCATTGATTATCCGTTGCTGAGTTTTCGGAATTCCAACGTTTATGACGTTATCTATCACCGATCTCAGTTCATCCGAAAAGTAAGCCTCGGTGCCGTTTTTTTTACAGCTCTCGTCCTCGGGATTATAGTCTATGAGGTCAAGCGCCGCTCTGAGTCTTTCAAGCGTCATCTCCATCGCAAGAGATATATCCGACAGCTCGTCGCGGCTCGGACATCTTCGATCGTACAACTCAAGAACGGGATTATACGAGCTGCTCTTCTCGTCGTCGCCAACGTCGTCAATGGCGTCTATTATGTATATCCATTTTCCGAGCGCCCGTCCCGTACTTTCTGCGATGATCCTGTTTCTTCCCTCAAGACCGACTGCGGAAAGCTTTCCGAGCATATCTCCGAATGCATCCGATGGAAGATCAACGCTCTTAAGTCTTTGCTCCTCTATGCGGGAAAGCTGCTCAAGTCCGTTTCTGATTATATCGTCCGCTTCACTTCCCTGCTTTTTGATGATACGTTTTCTTGAGCGCGCGAAGAAGGGCTTCATAATTTTTGCGGCAAGTCTTTTTGCGCCCTTTTCGTCGTTAATATTATCAAGTATCTTGTAGTATGAAAGCAGTACGCCGATAGACGAGCAGAGCTCAAGCTGGTCGCAGGGAGCGACACGCTTTTTCTTTTTTAAGGGATGCGCTATGCATCTTTTCTTTATTATAGTGTGCTTTTCACCTGCAAGAGCAAGTCGGACAAGGGCGAGAAACGCCACGTCGTAGCTCAAGGTAACGGTGGACGAGCACCCGTTGCATTTGCTTGTACATCCGCAGAGCCCGCAATAAAGCGCCTTGTAGAACTCGTCGTCCTTGACCCTAAGCAACGGAGAATACGGCTTTACGTATCCGAACATTTTAATTATTTAGCAGGTACGATGACCGCATTGGAATAAAGAAGGTCGGTAACTCTCTCGAAATAGAAGTACTCAAGGAGGTAATCCTTACCGTAATCCTTAAGAAGCTGCTCGGTCGTATATCCGACGTCCTTGGAGAGCTCTTCGAGAAGAACATCAAACTCTGTGTCGATTATCGTAAGCTGCTCGTTCTTGATTATCTGATAAAGGATGATCATTTCCTTTATTCCGGATACGAGACTTTCGCGGAGATCCTCCTCGGACTCGTAGCCGTAGTATCCGAGAACGTTGGCGAGAGGCATTCCATAGAGAGTAGCCATTGCCTGAAGCTGAGAGATCTCTGCCTCGTAGTACTTATTGATATATTCATCGGGAAGCGCCTTAAAGGTGGTGTTTGCCATAATATAGTCCCACATAGAGCCGTCCATTTCCGATCTTGCGGACTCGTCGTATGCATCTATCATATCCTCCTTGAGCTGCTTCTTGTAGGAGTCTATGGTCAATCCCTCCTCTTTGCAGATAACCTTGAAGTTTTCCTCTGTAAGCTCGTCCGCCTTGAGAATGTAGTTTACCTTTATCGAGAACACTACCGCCTTTCCCGCAAGATTTTCAGCGCCGTAATCCTCAGGGAAGGTAACGTTTATATCAAACTCGTTTGCGATATCCTTGCCTATCATAGCAGCAGCAAAGCCTGTTATAAATCTTGCTCTGTCACTGAAACCGCAGATATAGTCCGCTTCGCTTACAAGGAAGGTAAAATCTTCATCGCTTCCTTTATCGAAAGGAACGCCGTCAAGCTTTCCGACATAATCCATATTGACTATATCGTACTCATTGATAACACCGGACTTCACCTCTGTAAACTTCTTGTTGGAGATAAGTCGGAGGC
>JAZSLE010000087.1:0-8331 GCA_045535215.1 Eubacteriales bacterium | reverse complement strand
TCGTGCCGTGGGCTTTATCTATCCTTCAAATCGGATCGTGAGCCGTCTTGAGTCAGGCTTTTTTCTTGCTCTTGTGCTTTTTAACAAGATTGTGGATTCTCTTAACGGGATCAAGAAGATTGGATATAGTCTCGTCATGGTTAAGAGTATCGATTATGTAAGAAACATACTTACACATATTTACCTCAACGTACCACTCCTTGGAAAGAAGCTCTTCCGTACGGTATACAAGGTTTGTTGTAAAAATCTTGTTGAAGAGGCCGTCAGCGTATGCTTTATCGAACTTCTCAAGACCGTCGGTAAAGAGACCGAAGGATGCAAAGTTGTAAATGTGCTTTGCGCCCTTTTCCTTGAGCTGATATGCAACGTCGATTATAGAGTCACCGGAGGAGATCATATCGTCAACGATGATAACGTCCTTACCGGAAATATCTCTACCGAGGTACTCGTGTGCGATGATCGGGTTTCTTCCGTTAACGATAACGGAGTAGTCACGTCTCTTGTAAAACATACCGATATCTATACCGAGAACGGATGAGTAGTACATACATCTGTCCATAGCGCCCTCATCGGGAGATATGATCATAAGGTCATCCTTGTCAATAGAAACGTCGGGCACCGCTCTTACAAGTGCCTTGAGCATCTGATACGTAGGTCTTACATTATCAAATCCGGAAAGCGGGATAGCATTCTGAACTCTTGCGTCGTGGGCATCGAAAGTAATAAAGTTGCTTACGCCCATGTTAACAAGCTCCTGAAGCATTACTGCGCAGTCAAGAGACTCTCTTGAAGAACGCTTGTGCTGTCTTCCTTCATACAGCATAGGCATAATTACCGAGACTCTTCTCGCCTTGCCCATTATTGCTGCAATGATTCTTTTAAGATCTGCATAGTGATCGTCCGGGCTCATAGGTCTTTCAATACCGTACATTTTGTAGGTTTGTCCATAGTTGAACATATCACAAATGATGTAAACGTCATGACCTCTGAGTGAATCGCGAACAAGTCCCTTACCTTCACCTGTTCCGAATCTGGGAGTGTCTGTGTTTACGAGGAAAGTTTCGTCCTCACCGTGTCTTCTCCATTCCTTGAGGTAGGAATCGATCTGGGCAACAAAGTCCTCGCAGCCTCGCATTCCGATAACGCTAAGCGGTCCGTAGAGTGTTTCTTTCATAAAAAAAATCCAACCTTCCATTAAACATAATTCATAAGAAAATGCATCTAATGATATTATAACACAAATTCAGTAAAATTGCAAACATTTTTTTGCGAAATATATATTTTTCAGCATTATGTTGAAAAATATATTCTTTTGTCGAAAAAAACAATGTATATTGACACACGTTTGCATTATTTCAGCTCAACAACGGTAACCCCTCCGTCTCCTTCACCGTGAGCGCCTATTCTATAAGACGATATTCGCGAGTCTGAGCGAAGCCTTCCCCAAAGATGATTCTTCAAGGCGCCCGTTCCTTTTCCGTGAATAAGTCTCACACTATGGAGTCCGGCAAGCATAGCCTTGTCAAGATATCTGTCTACGATCGGCCAAGCCTCGTCTCCGTTCTTTCCGCGAAGGTCGATCTCACTGCTGCAGCTCTTGTCAACGCCGCCGAACGATCTTACCGAGCGCTTCTTTTTATCCTCGGTTATAAGAACGGCGTCCTGCTCTACAAGTCTGAGGTTTGAAATCTTAGTCTTTGTCTTAACGACACCGATACCGACGACAACATTTTCTCCTGATATTTCGATAACAGTTCCCTCTTTATCAATATTTGTAACGAGAACGGTATCTCCCGCACTGAGAGGTCTCGGAAGCACGTAATTTTCGTTTGTCTTCTCTTCAGCAACAATCTTTGATTCGTTATCTCTCAAATATTTTCTTACGTCTGCGCGTGTTTTTGCGAGGTCCTCGGCAAAGCTTGAAGAGTTCTTTGCCTTTCTCAGTTTATCGAGTTCGTTGAATACGTATTCGCTCGACATTCGCGCACTTTCAACAATGGAGCGCGCCTTTTCCTCTGCCTTCTCCTCTGCCGACTTTGCGCGCTCTAGAGCCGCGTCAAGCTTCTTTTTCTGTTCTTTTCTGTATTCATCAAATTCCTTCTTTAAAACGTCAAGCTCTTCCTTCTTCTTTTGCTCGCGCACGCGCTCCTCTTCAAGACGTCCGATGACGTCCTCAAAGGTCTGCTTATCGCTTGCTATGTGAGCGTTTGCGTTTTCTATTATTGAAGGATCAAGTCCGAGTTTTCCGCTAATAGCGAAGGCGTTTGACTTTCCGGGTGTACCTATGATAAGCTTGTACGTAGGTCTGAGTGTATCTACGTCAAACTCACAGTTTGCATTCGTTACGCCCCTTGTGCGAAGTGCGTACACCTTAAGCTCTGCATAGTGAGTGGTAGCGGCACAAAGCGCTCCCTTTTTTCTTATCTCCTCTATTATCGAAACAGCAAGTGCGGCACCCTCAACAGGGTCGGTTCCGACGCCAAGCTCATCAAAAAGAACGAGCGATCTTTCGGTAACGTCGCGAAGCAGGGATACGATATTTACCATATGCGACGAGAACGTAGACAACGATTGCTCAATACTCTGCTCGTCCCCTATATCGGGAAGGATGTTATCCACCATTCGGATAACAGAACCGTCGTTTACCGGAATGTGAAGTCCGGAAAGCGCCATTGCCGTGAAGAGGCCGAGCGTTTTCAAGACTACCGTCTTTCCTCCGGTATTAGGTCCGGTTATTACCATGGTATCGTACTCACCGCCGAGTCTTACGTCTACGGGAACGACCGAATCCTTAGATATAAGCGGATGTCTTGCTTTTTTAAGGATTATTTCACCCTTTTCGACTATATTGACCTCGCACGCGTTCATTCTCGCGGAAAGCTGACCGCATCCGAATGCAAATGCAAGATCGGAAATATTCATGAGGTTGAGCCTTGCGTGGTCCTCTGACGTTGCGACCATGACTGAAAGCGAATAAAGTATTCTGTCTATTTCAGCCTTCTCCGCCGACTCAAGAGTTCGAAGCTCGTTGTTTGCCTCAACAACAGCGAGCGGCTCTATAAAGAGAGTAGCTCCCGAGGATGAGGTGTCGTGAACGAGACCCTTGATCTCGTTTTTATGCTCTGCCTTTACGGGAACGACGTATCTTCCGCTTCTTATCGTGACGATATTGTCCTGAAGAAACCTTGAATAGCTTCCGGAGGTATATCTCTGAAGCACCTCTTTTATCTTATTGTTTACACGCTTTATGTTTCTTCTGATATCTCCGAGCTTCGTGCTTGCTTCATCGGCTATCATATCCTCTGTTATGATAGCGTCAAACACCGCCTTTTCAAGCGCTTTGTTCTGTATCAGTCTCTCAAAAACGACGTCGAGAGAGGTCTCAAAGGTACGGTTTACCGCAGAATACTCGTAAAGCGCACGCGCCGAGCGGAACAGAGATGCGACGTCAAGAAGCTCTCTCGGAGTGAGAGTTGCACCCTTGCAGGCTCTATCGACCGCCGGAGTAACGTCTGTCACTCCGCCAAATGGAGGCATTCCCTTGTATGAAAGGAGCTTGACCGCATCGGTGGTAGACTGCATCGACGCTCTGCATTCGTCTATGTCATCAAACGGCTCGAGAACAAGCGCTCTTCCTCTTACGTATTCCACCGGAATGCATTCGGCGAGCATCGATTGTATTTTATTGAATTCTATTGCAGTAATAAATTTTTTGTTATTCATAATTTCCCTTGTACATCAAGCTTTAAACTTTGATCTTACGGAATAATAATACTTCAGCGACTCAAAATCCCGCTCAAGATGGTTAAGCGTATACGTTTTGCATGCGTTTTCAAAGAGATGTATCTCATGCTTGTCCTCAAGTCTGAAGGAAAGCATCTTTGAAAAAGGCGCGCGTATAACGTAGTGCATAGCGCATATAACGTCGGGAGAGATAGGACAAAGTATATTTACCGGAGCATGATAATCCTGATCCTCCGGCAACACAGTCTGCGGCTCGGATGCCTGCTTTTTTATGCATGACGAGCACAAAACGCCGCCATTCATTACGTCAAGATATAGATCTCCCTCGAGTTTGCCACACATTCTGCATTTTGTAACCGTAGGCATATATCCCGAAACGCTCATTGACTTCAGCTCGAAAGCTCCCTTGATAACGTCCTTGTCAAGCTCAGGCTTATAATTCAGCGCAAAAAGGCAATTGTACGTAACCGCGAGCATATCGTAGCAGTCCTGCCCATCGTCGCTCAGCTCATATGCAACATCCATAATGTAGGTAGAGAGTGCAGATGAAACTATATTGTTTCTCAGCGCCATAAAGGGCTCGATGAGCTCAGACTCTCGTATCCAACATAGACTGTCCTTTTTATAGAGAACGAAGCTCATGTAATATCCCACCGAAATGGTGCTGTAAAGAGAGGAGCGTTTACTTTCACGCGCCTTTGCTATGACCGCAAGCCTGCCCATCTTCGGAGTGAGCACAGTATATATACAATCGCTTTCACCGTATTCGGTACCGCGAATTACAAGCCCTTCGGTCTTTATAAGCTTACTGTTCATTCTTGTATCCGAAGTTTCCTATAACGCTTTCGCTCTCTCGCCAATTCTCTTTTACCTTTACCCACAGATTGAGATATACCTTTACTCCGAAAAACTTTTCAAGGTCTTCTCTTGCGTAAGTACCGATAAGCTTGAGCGCCGCGCCGTTTTTACCGACTATTATTCCTTTGTGTGAGTTCTTCTCGCAGAATATCTCTGCTCTTATTCTTATTAACGTTCCCTCGTCCTTGAATTCCTCTATAACGACCGCAGTTCCGTGAGGTATCTCCTTGTTTAAGGTCTTGAGTATCTTTTCGCGAATTATCTCTGCGGCATACTGTCTCTCCGGCTGATCGGTTATGATATCATCAGAGAAGAACCAATCCGACTCCTGAAGAAACTTTGAGCACTCAAGAACAAAATCCTTCGTCATATTTCCCTTTTTCGCGCTCATCGGGATTATCGCGTCAAATGAGTGAAGCTTCGCGTATTCGCTTATTACGCTTGCTATCTGTTCTCTGTCGGTAAGATCAGTTTTGTTGAGAACAAGGATAGACGGCATATCCGACTTTTTAAGGAATGCGATAACGTCATTTTCAACGTTTGTTATTCTTCCCGAGCAATCGGTTACGAGAACGAGAGCATCCGCATCCTTCATCGAATCGTTTGCGCTCTTTACCATAAACTCGCCGAGAGCGTTGTGAGGCTGATGGATACCGGGAGTGTCGAGGAAAACGAACTGATCCTCGCCTACCGTGTGTATACCGATTATTCTATTACGTGTGGTCTGGGGCTTATTTGAAACGATAGCCACCTTTTCCCCTATAACAGAGTTCATAAGCGTGCTTTTTCCAACGTTCGGACGTCCTACTATGGCAATAAAAGCTGTTTTTTTCATATTTTCCTCCGCGTTCAGACCTCAAGGTGCATTTTCTTCATAATGAGTCTCTGCTTTGTGCGCATAACCTTCTCGTCTTCCTCTTCAATGTGGTCGTAGCCGAGAAGATGGAGCATTGAGTGAGCGGTAAGGAATGAGACCTCGCGTTCAAATGAGTGATCGTACTCCTCGGACTGCTCCTTTGCCTTTTCAAGAGAAAGAAGGATGTCACCGAAGGAAAGCTCGCCCTCTATATCAACTACGTCCTCAAACATCGGGAAGGAAAGAACGTCGGTCTCGGAATCTATTCCGCGCGTTTCATTGTTGACCTGCCTGATGTTCTCATTGTCGGTAAAGGTTACAGATATGGAAGCAGGCTTGCCGTATGCGCTCATTACTATGTTGTTTATATAGTTTTCGCTCTCTATTACGGTGCATATAGTCTTTATGACCAGCTGCTTCAATGCGGGATTGACCGCTATCTTATCCTGTTCGTTTGAAAAATAGATCTTAAGCTTCATTGTTTTTTATCTCCGTTTTTGTATTTAGTTACTTTGTATTGTTTTTTATCGCCTTCGTCTTTTTTTACAACGTGCTCTTTTTCGTACTTGTCATACGCGAGTATTATCTTCTGTATAAGCCTGTGTCTTACGACGTCCTTTTCGGAAAAGCGGTGGATACTTATATCGTCTATTTCGTTAAGTATCTCGCACGCCGCAACAAGCCCACTCTTTTGTCCCCACGGAAGGTCTATCTGTGACGGGTCTCCCGTTACGACCGCCTTTGAATTGAATCCGAGACGCGTCAGGAACATCTTCATCTGCTCAAAGGTGGAGTTCTGCGCTTCGTCGAGGATTATAAACGAGTCGTCAAGAGTTCTGCCTCGCATATATGCGAGAGGTGCTATCTCTATTACGCCCTTTTCAATAAGCTTCGCATACGTCTCCTGCCCCATCATCTCAAAGAGAGCATCGTAGAGCGGTCGAAGATAAGGGTCTATCTTACTCTGAAGATCACCCGGCAAAAATCCGAGCTTCTCTCCGGCTTCTATTGCGGGACGCGTGAGGATTATTCTGCTTACCTGCTTGTTTCTCAGTGCCTTGACCGCCATCGCGACGGCAAGGAAGGTCTTTCCCGTTCCGGCAGGACCAATACCGAAAACTATCGTGTTGTTTTTTATAGCCTCAACGTATTTCTTCTGTCCTACGGTCTTTGGCTTTATGGGCTTTCCCTTGCCCGTTATACAAATGCAATCGTTAAGAGACACAAGCTCATCCGACGTTCCGTCCTTAACACTGTCTATAACGTATCCCGTTTTAATATCGTCTATTTCGGACTCGTTTGCCATATCTCTCAGCTTTGCTACCGCTTTTGCGGCAAGAGCAACGTTTTCCGCACGCTCACCCATTACCACGACAGCGTCTCCCGAATCTCCGATACGGTTATACACGTTGACCTCAAAGGCGTTCTCGACGATCTTTATATTCGAATCGTATACACCGAACACTCTTCCTATCTGCTCGGGCGAATCAAACGCTACCTTTATTTGCTCCATTAAACTTCCTCCGTGATATATCACTCAGATACGTCGAATTCAACCACCCTGCCTATCTCCTTTTCATATCGTAGGTCGCATTTCAGTATGACCGAGTCTTCAACGTATTCTATTTTTGTTTCTCTTGAAATTATTTCTCCGTCGCCTACCCGCGACACGATAAGCTCGTTAAGTTCAGACAGTCCGGCTCGCAGTGCCTCCTGCTCGCTCCTTGCGATCCCTTGCATCATTTTTTCGGAATACACCGTCTTTTCAATATATATCGGCAATCTGCGACTGCCATCACTCACTGCATATGCGCTGATATGCGTATCAAAATCGTTAAAATCGTGCGAAAGGATATTTAAGGACAACACTCCTCCGAAAAAGTGTATATCGAATACGTATCCGCGTCTTCCGCTTTCGCGCATCTCCTCATACCGATAAGGACAAATGACCTCTATCTCTTCAAATACGCAGCCCGTGATTTTTCCCGACGCATACGTCAGTCTTGTGCCTATTGCCTCCTTGCTTATAACACCGCTTATAAGGAGATCACCCTTGTTTACAAACGTATCCGTCTTTACGGCAGGCATACCCGAAAAGACCACTATCTCGCTTACTACCGCGTCGTCGGATGCTACTACATTGGCATACGGAAGTTCTCTTATTGTGCTTTCTTTGATGTCAGCCTCACGCACCTCGACATAGGCGATGCACCCGTTAAGGTTGACCGACATCCATGATATTCTGTCCTCTTGCGAAAGCATCGCATTTTTTATCCCGTCAACGTCTGCGTCAGGCAGATATGATCCGATAGAAAGCCCTGCCTCATCAAGCATCACGATTATCTCTTCATCGGTCAACGTAAGGTTGCCGTCTATCTCTATGCTCCACAAGAAAAGCGGAGATATGAGCGTTATGAGGGAGGCTACAAGCATACCGACCAAAAGTCCGATACGCTTACGGTAGCGCATAATAAACGGTATAAGCCCGTATTCTCGGGTGCGTTTTAGCGAAGGATCCGTATCGCAAAGCAATTGCTCAAAGCGGACCGCATAGGCAAGCGGAACACGACAGCCGAATCGGTCATCAAAAAAGACCTGATTCGAGATTGGAACCCCCATTTTCGCCGAAACGTTTATCGCATACGCGGAGCATCTCGCATCCATATCAAAGCCGATACTACCGAACAAAGAAAGCCATCGCATAGCGTCACCTCACGTTCGGCAAAGCGTCCGAAAAGAAAACACATCTGAACGCTCCCTCTATACCGATGTCGCTTCCCGAATAAGCAACGCACAAAAGCTTACTTCCGCAAACGTTTACATATCCTCCCGCGATAGCGAGAGAGACGAAACACGGAGAATAAAGTCGGAGG
>JAZSLE010000133.1:0-4023 GCA_045535215.1 Eubacteriales bacterium | reverse complement strand
CAGCCGTCGTGTTCAACAATATGACCTACGGCTTCTACAAGGTCTTTGCCGAGCTCTATTGCCTCAAATATGAGGAGATACCGCTTACGGATTCCTTTGACGTGGACGTAGATAAGTTCGTAGGAATAAATAAGAATATCGTTATCGCAAACCCGAATGCACCTACCGGAATCTGCCTGCCGCTTTCGGATATAGAGCGTATAGTCAGCTCAAATCCCGACAACGTTGTGCTCGTAGACGAGGCGTACGTTGATTTCGGCGGCGAAAGTGCTATCCCGCTTACAAAAAAATACAGTAACCTTATCGTTGTCGGCACCTTCTCAAAGTCAAGATCGCTTGCAGGCGCAAGAATAGGCTATGCGATCGGTAATAAGAATCTCATCGGTGATATGCACGCGATACGCTACAGTACCAATCCTTATAACGTAAACCGACTTACTCTCAAGGTCGCTGAGGCGGTAATAGACAGTAACGGATACTATATGGATAACTGCAAGCGCATTATCAATACGAGAGATCGTACCGTATCCGCGCTGAAGGAAAGAGGCTTTGTCGTCCTCCCATCAAAAACCAATTTTGTGTTTGCAAAGCACGATAAGATATCTGGTGAGGAATATTATTTGTTGCTTAGGGAAAAGGGCATACTCGTCAGACATTTTTCATCCCCGCTTATATCCGAATATAATAGAATAACGATAGGAAGCGATGAGGATATGCGGATATTCATAGAAAAGACAGATGAGATAATTAAGGAGATGAAGATATGAAAAACGTTGAAAAGCAGAGAAAAACGTGTGAAACGGATATAATGCTCGCTATAAATCTTGAGGGAAAGGGCATCGCCGATATCGACAGCGGATGCGGTTTCCTCAATCACATGATAGAGCTGTTTGCTCACCACTCGAGATTTGACGTTACCCTTAAATGTAATGGCGACGTTGACGTGGATTATCACCACACCGTTGAGGACGTTGCTATCGTTATGGGTGAGGCGATAAAGGAAGCTCTCGGAGATAAGAAGGGAATAAAGAGATACGCGGATATCATTCTTCCGATGGACGAGGCTCTCGTAATGTGCGCGCTTGATATATCCGGAAGAGCATATCTCGGATACAACGTTGATATCCCGACCGAGAAAATAGGAGATTTTGATTCCGAGCTTATCGAGGAGTTCTTCTGTGGTTTCGTAAGAGCTGCCGGAATAACGCTCCACTTAAAAAAGCTTGACGGAAGGAACTCTCACCACATAGCCGAGGCGGTATTCAAGGCATTCGCAAGGTGTATGCGCACAGCAACCTCTAAGGATCCCGCGTTTTCGGATGAGATACCCTCGTCAAAAGGAGTTCTTTGATGATAGCAATAGTAGATTACGGTGTCGGTAACCTTTTCTCACTTAAAAGCTCACTTGAATACGTGGGTGCAGATGTGTGCGTTACCGGCGACGAGCACGTTATACGAAATGCGGATAAAATAATACTTCCCGGTGTCGGCGCATTCGAGGATGCCGCAAAAAAGCTTAATACAAGCGGTCTTGACGAGGTGGTCGTCTCCGAGGCGGAGAAGGGAAAATACGTGTTCGGAATATGCCTCGGTATGCAGATGCTCCTGGAAAAGAGCTACGAATACGGAGAGCATAAGGGACTCTGTCTCATTTCGGGCGAGGTAAGACCTATCGCGGACGACGTATCTCCCACACTCAAAATACCGCATATAGGTTGGAATGCGCTTGCCTTCCCGAAGACAAGGGAAAAGCACCCCATATTTAAATATCTCAACGAGGGCGACTGCGTCTATTTCGTTCACTCGTACTATGCAAAGAATTGTGACGAAAGCGTTATAGCCTATGCGGAGTATGAGAAGATGCTTACCGCGGCAGTAGCACGGGATAACGTTATGGGAACGCAGTTTCATCCCGAAAAGAGCGGAAAAGTTGGACTTTCCATACTTAAGGCTTTTTGTGAGCTTTGACACGGAGGAAAAGATGAATATATTTCCGGCAATAGATATCATAGACGGATGTGCCGTAAGACTCGTTAAGGGTGATTACGGCAAAAAGACGGTATACAGCAATAGCCCTCTTGATGTTGCACTGTCGTTTGCAGACGCAGGCGCCGAGTTTTTGCATGCGGTCGACCTTGACGGTGCAAAGCAGGGAAGCACACGCAATTTCTCTATCGTAGACGAGCTCGCTAAAAAAAGCGGTCTTAAGGTGGAGATCGGCGGCGGTATACGAAGCATGGACACTATAGACAGATATATTGATGCAGGTGTCTACCGCGTCATACTCGGAAGCGCCGCGGTCAAGGATCCCGAGCTTCTTGTGAGAGCACTTGATAAATACGGAGACAAAATAGCGGTTGGCGTAGACATAAAGGACGGAAAGGTCGCCATTAACGGATGGTTGGATACCTCCGACCTCGAATGCCTGCCCTTCTGCCGCAGACTCGAGGAGATGGGAGTCAAAACGGTAATATGCACCGACATCTCAAAGGACGGAATGATGCAGGGAACCAACCTTGAGTTGTACCGCGAGCTTTCCTCCAGGCTGTTGCTTGACATAGTGGCGTCCGGAGGCGTGTCGAGTATATCCGACGTTATTATGCTGAAGGAAATGGGACTCTACGGCGCAATACTCGGAAAAGCGCTTTATACGGGCGCAATATCACTTAAAGAAGCAATAGAGGTCTCCTGCTGAGCCTCTTCGGAGTTTTTTATGATAACAAAAAGAATAATACCATGCCTTGACGTGCGAGACGGAAGGGTAGTCAAAGGAATTAATTTTGAGGGTCTGAGAGACGTGTCCGACCCTGTCGCGCTGGGGAAGTATTACAGTGAAAACGGCGCGGATGAGCTTGTTTTTTACGATATAACCGCCTCGTTTGAGGGAAGACGACTGTTTACCGACATACTGAAAAGAGTGGCGTCCGAGATATTTATACCCCTTACCGTCGGTGGCGGTATAAACACGGTGGATGACTTCGATCGCGTGCTTAAGTGCGGCGCGGACAAAGTCAGCGTCAACTCGGGAGCCATAAGGGATCCTTCGCTTGTCCTCGAGGCTGCAAAGAAGTACGGAGATCAGTGCGTTGTCCTTTCGGTAGACGCCAAAAGAGTAGACGGAAGATTTACCGTATTTTCAAAGGGCGGCCGTGAGTCTACGGGCATGGATGCAATAGAATGGATAAAAAAGTGCGTTGCCAATGGCGCGGGCGAGATCGTGCTCAACAGCATAGATACCGACGGCGTGAAGAAGGGATTTGATATAGAGATGCTTCAGGCGGTGTCAGACGTCGTATCCGTTCCCATAATAGCGTCGGGCGGTGCCGGATGCATTGAAGATTTCGTAACACTTTTTAAGGCGCTACCCAAAGTGGACGCGGGACTTGCCGCATCTATATTCCATTTCGGTGAGGTCAAAATATCCGCCCTCAAGCACGAGCTTGTCGCAAACGGTATAAACTCAAGAATAGTATAGGAGAAAAGCTATGATAGACGTAAACAACGTAAAATTTGACGAAAATGGTCTTGTTCCCGCTATCGTCGTGGATGCAAAAACAAAGAAGGTGCTTACCCTCGCTTATATGAATAGGGAGAGCCTTGAGATAAGCATCAAGGAAGGAAGGACCTGCTTCTGGTCACGCTCAAGAGGTGAGCTTTGGAGAAAGGGAGATACCTCGGGCAACGTTCAGCATATAGTAAGCATAACCGCTGATTGCGATAACGATGCTCTTCTCGTAAAGGTGGAAAAGGACGGTCCCGCGTGCCATCTCGGAACCGACTCCTGCTTCAACAATGAACTTTACGAAAGCGATACTCTTTCCGAGTTTTCTTACGAGGGCTTGCTTGAGCTTATTCGCGGAAGAAAGACAGAAAAGAAGGAGGGAAGTTATACGACCTACCTCTTTGAAAAGGGAATCGATAAGATACTGAAGAAGGTCGGAGAGGAGTCCACAGAGGTCATAATAGCCGCAAAGGCAGACGACAAGAAGGAAACGGTATACGAGATTGCAGACCTCGCTTACC
>JAZSLE010000223.1:0-2714 GCA_045535215.1 Eubacteriales bacterium | reverse complement strand
AGGGTTTGAATGGAGTCTACAATGAGGACCTCGGGTTTCACTGCATCCACTTCGTGCATGACCCGATCAAGATTGGTTTCTGTCAGAATGTAGAGATTTTCGCCCGTAACGCCAAGCCGCTGAGCGCGCAGCTTCAGCTGACCGCCGGATTCCTCTCCCGATACATAGAGAACCCGACGAGTCTTGCAGAGAACATCGGATACTTGCATGAGCAAAGTGGATTTACCGATTCCGGGCTCACCCGAAAGAAGCACTACCGATCCGCTTACAAGACCGCCGCCAAGTACACGATCGAGTTCGGGCATACCCGTCTCAGTGCGTATATAGTCGGGAAGCTCAAGCTTTGAAAAGTGTACGGCGGTGCCGTTTCCGTCGGCGTACGAGGTGCGTATATTTTTTGACGTGCCCGCGTTGCTTCTTTGGATCTCCTTTACCTCTTCAAGAGAATTCCACGCTCCGCATTCCGAGCATTTGCCGCTCCATTTCGAAAAACGGCATCCGCACTCCGCGCAAACGTACAAGGTTTTTTCTTTCATTTTCATTGCCTCATTACAATTTTATCTTTTATATTATACATTCTTTTTTGAAACATTTCAATACCTTTTTATTGAATTTCGGAAACAATTGCATGAAAAATGAAGAAAACCAACTCGTTTTGATATTTTTCGTCTGAAAGAAGAGCCGCTTCCTCCTTGTTTGAAAGGAAACCGCATTCAAGAAGTACCGCTGGAGCTTTTATTCTGTCGAGCAGAAATATGTCCCTTCCGCATTTTGCTCTTCTGTTGTTTTCGGGCTGTACAAACGATATCACTGTCTCCTGTATTTTCTGCGCGAGTGAGAGAGAAAGATCGCAATTTGACGAATAATACACCTGAAATCCACTGTAGCGCTCCTCCGGAAAAGCGTTCATATGTATGCTTACAAATATCGGGTCCGAGCAGGAGCTTACTATCCTTACCCTCTCTCGCATATCAAGAATTTTCTTCCGTCCCTCATAGTCGCTGCTCGGGTCGTACAGCAATTTGTCCTCGTTTCTCGTCATTACCGTTTCATATCCCGCGGCTCTGAACAGATCGCTTAGCTTTTTAGCTACGCTTAAATTGAGATCCTTTTCAAGTATACCGCTTGCGGCAGATGCTCCGCCATCCTCTCCGCCGTGCCCTGCGTCTATGACTACGGTAGGCGTTTTTATTTGTATGGAGGAGGGAAGACCCGTATCTTTTTTTTCTGTAAGCGCTCCGAAGATCAGCGTGAGTATAAGAGAACAAATCAGAATAAGCGCAAAAACTATCAGCATTGCAGTTGCATGACCTACTCGCATCTTTTTTGGCATAGTAAACTCCCTGCTTGGTAATTTTTTTGGTTTAGTAAATAATATAATCATTTTTTTTCTCAATTATGACAAAAATAAAAAAAATACTGTTTATCTATTGACTTTTCAAAAAACATTTGATATAATATATGCTAATAAATTCTTTGAGAAAGGAAGTCTACATTAATGTTACAGGATAAGATTTTATTTGACGGACTTACATTTGACGACGTTCTTTTGATACCCCAAAAAAGTGAGATACTTCCTGCGGATATCGACCTTAAAACAAAGCTTACAAAGTCCATCACTCTCAATATTCCGATAATGAGTGCGGCGATGGATACCGTAACTGAATCCGACCTTGCTATTGCTATTGCACGTGAGGGCGGAATCGGTATTATTCACAAGAATATGTCTCCCGAGGCTCAGGCGGATCAGGTTGACAGAGTAAAGAGAAGCGAGAATGGGGTTATAACAAACCCGATCTTCCTCGGTCCCGATAACTACGTATACGAGGCAGAGGCTCTTATGCATAAGTTCAGAATCTCCGGTGTTCCGATATGTGATGAAAATCACAAGCTCGTCGGTATAATTACAAACCGTGATATGAGATTCCTTGACGACTACAATATGAAGATATCCTCTGTTATGACAAAGGATAACCTTATAACGGCTCCCGTAGGAACAACCCTTGCGGACGCTACGAATATACTCAAGGATCACAAGATAGAGAAGCTTCCCATCGTAGATGATGACTTCACACTCAGAGGTCTTATCACAATAAAGGATATCCAGAAGGCAACAAGATATCCCAACAGTGCAAAGGACTCCAAGGGAAGACTTCTTTGCGGTGCCGCAATAGGTGCTACCTCAGACGTTCTTAATAGAGCAACAATGCTTCTTAACGCAGGAGCAGACTGCCTTGTTCTTGACTCTGCACACGGTCACTCTCTCAATATCCTTCGCTCAATATCCAAGATAAAGGAAGCATTCCCTGAAGCACAGCTTATTGCCGGAAACATCGCTACTAAGGAAGCCGCAATGGACCTTATCTCTGCCGGTGCAGACGCTGTTAAGGTAGGTATAGGCCCCGGTTCTATCTGTACGACAAGAATAGTTGCAGGTATCGGTGTTCCTCAGGTAACGGCTATTATGAATGCAGCAGAGGCTGCTATCGCTAAGGATATTCCCGTTATAGCTGACGGTGGAATCAAGTACAGTGGTGACCTTGTAAAGGCTATCGCTGCAGGTGCTAACGTAATCATGGTAGGATCTCTCTTCGCAGGATGCGAGGAAAGCCCCGGAGAAACAGAGATTTATCAGGGTCGTTCCTTTAAGAGCTACCGCGGTATGGGATCCATTGCCGCTATGGAAAAGGGCTCCAAGGACAGATACTTCCAGG
>JAZSLE010000239.1:0-7405 GCA_045535215.1 Eubacteriales bacterium | reverse complement strand
ATCATTATGAGCGAAGTGAATAGCTTCACTTTTGCGTAAGCAAAAACATCACTTCTTTACCGCCCGACAAGATAAGCATGGTATAACACACGATGCCTTGCAGGGCAAGGCGGTATGCAAAAAGGACGAGAAAAATCTCGTCCTTTTTGATTTTTGTGTAAAACCGCTTTGCGGCAGGTATCCTAAAGGTTTCCTTTTTTGTTCCACGTGGAACATTATTCTTCAATGCGTGTAGCCATTTGCTTTTTTGCGTGCTCAGAAAGAAGCGGATATGCCGAAAGATCGGGAGAGGCAGCCAAAATGTTGCCTGCGCAGGTGAACGAGCGCTCGATCATACCTTCCTCGGTAGAAAAACGCGCAAATTTGAATCTTTCTTCGCCGCTTTGGCGGATACTTCGGTCTGAACCCGACATCGTGAACAAATCACCCGGTCCGCGTGCCTCGAGATCCTTCTTTGACATATCAAACCCGCTTGAATACTCAACGAGCGTGTCAAGACGCGAGATTGCCTCCTTGCTCTTGTTGTCCGAAATGAGCACGCAGTATGCCTCATACGAGCTTCGCGCGATTCTTCCGCGCAATTGATGAAGCTGAGCGAGTCCGAAACGGTCGGCACCTTCGATTATCATCAAAGTTGCGTTCGGAACGTTTACCCCGACCTCGATTACCGTAGTAGACACCAAAACGTCTATGCTTTTGCTCTTAAACGCATCCATGACCTCGTTTTTGTCCGAACTTTTCATTTTGCCGTGTAAAAGCCCGATGTTGAGACTCGGAAGCGCTTCTTTAAGCTGAGAATATCTTTCTTCAACCGAAATTGCCTTGATGCGTGCCTTTTCTTCGGTGTCGTCGTCCTCGCTCGGTTCAATTGTGGGGCAAACGACGTATACCTGCCGTCCTTCGGCGACCTTTTTCAAGATAAAGGTTTCAAGGCGCGGTCGATAGCTGCTGTCAACGCGAATAGTCCTTACCGGGAGTCGTCCCGCAGGCAGAGTCGTTATAAATGAGGTGTCGTAGTCGCCGTAAAGCATTTTTGCATACGTTCTCGGTATCGGAGTCGCACTGAGTGAGAGCGAATTGATGTTCGTGCCTTTTTCAAGGAGATCCTGCCTTTGCATGACTCCGAAGCGGTGTTGTTCGTCAATTATAACGAGTTTGAGAGAATCTTCCGCAAATACCACATTTTTGGTAATTAATGCATGCGTTCCGATGAGAAGCTTCGGTTTTTGCTTGGAATTGCCGTCTCCGATCGCCTCGCGGATAGATCTCTTTTCCTTTGCGCTTGTAGACCCCATCAAGAGCAGAGCTTCAAAGCCATAATGCTTGAATATCGGCGCGAGCGTTTCGTGGTGTTGGGATGCAAGGATCTCGGTCGGTGCCATAAGAGCAACCGAATATCCGCTACGAAGCACCATCAAGGCTGCAAACTGCGCTATTGCGGTCTTTCCGCAACCGACGTCGCCGATCACGATGCGCTTCATTATGAATTTGGATGAAAGATCGCGGTATATCTCTTCGAGGGTGGTCTTCTGATCCTCAGTAAGTGAAAACGGAAGCTCGGCTATCTCGTTCTGCGGATAGCTTATCGCCATGGAGTATCCCTTTTCGGTGTCGCTTCGTCTTCCGTTGATCTTCATCATCAGAAAGTAGGTCAGAAACTCGCGGAACGCGATGCTTTTGCCGCCCACCTGCACGTCCTTTTCGGTCTTGGGGAAGTGGAGCTTGGTTATAGCGTCCTCAAACGTGCAAAGTCCTTCACTTTTGAGTACACTTTCGGGTAAATATTCTTCAAAAAAAGAACAAACGTTCTCTTTGGCGGTGGCTATGGCGCTTCTTACGTGTCCGCTGACTATCTTTGAACTAAGGCCCTTTGAGAGACCGTATATCGGGAAAAGGGGGAGAAGCTCACTTCTGCCGTCGGTGTATTCGCATATCGGGTTTTCAGTGTAGTAGGAGCCGCTGATCCGTCTGTATCTTCCGTATACTCTGAGCCGCTCGCCGATCTCGTAGCGCGGGATTGCGTGGATGTTTTTACAGAAAAAACTGATCTCGACGCTTGCGGAGTCGTCAAACGCACGGAATTTTACTATATTGCGTCCGCGAGTCAGCCTTGCGAGCCTCGGCGCAGTCGCGACCGTGAGCATACACGAATGCTTTTCTCCGTCGCACGCATCGGTTATTGGCAATATTCTACCTCTGTCCTCGTAGCGCAACGGCAAATGCATTATGAGTGCCTCTGCGGAGGTTATTCCTATCTTTTCGTACTGCTCCTTGCGGACCTTTCCTATGCCCTTTACCTCGTCAAGCTTCATAAGACCGACTCCTTTCCTTCCTATTATATATATTATATATTATTTTTGACCAAAAGTCAAGGGTAAAGGCTTGACATAACGGCACTTTTGTGTTATAATTTCATCTGTGAAGATGGGAGGGGTGTATATGCCTATCATAGTGCTTGATCCGGGTCACGGACAGTACGGTAACAAGCATACCGTAACCGAAGGATTCTTTGAAGGAACGCAGAATTTCAAACACGCGAATATGCTTATGGAATTGCTTCGCGAGCGTGGATTTACGGTATACACCACGAGAGAAAGCATAGAGGACAACCCTTCACTTGAGGATCGAGGAAGACTCGCAGGAGAACGCGGTGCGGATATGTTCATATCCATACATTCTAACGCGCCCTCTCTTTCGGCTCCGAATTACGCCGAGGTGCGTGGTGTCGAGACCTATTATTCGCTTTCCGATCCCGAAAATAACAAGAAAATAGCCAAAAGGCTCAACGATGCCGTTGTCCTTGCGATGAACAGCATTGACAGAGGCATAAAGACGCGTGCGCACCCCGAAATTGACGGTGCGGATTTCTACGGAGTTCTGCGAAGCAGTGCGAAGCACGGATGCCGTTGCGCGTTCCTTGTTGAGCACGGATTCCACACGAATGCCGAGGACTCTGCCGTTCTTGAGAGCGACGAAGGTCTTATGAGGATAGCAAAGGCGGAGTGTGACGTTCTCTGCGAGCTGTTTCTTTGAGAAAACCTTCCTATTTAATATATATACCGAAAGGCAAATGAAATGAACAAGAAGATCACAAGCATATTATCTCTCTTTCTGATACTCCTTATTTTGACCTCATGTATGGGCGAAGGCCCGGGAAACGTAACGACGACGGACGGAAATACAAGCGCTCCGATCGCTGACGTTACGACACCCGAGAGCACGACCGCACCGGAAGCCACGACGCCCGAAGATACGACTCCCGCACCCACAACGCCCGAGGAAACGACTACCGTTCCCGAGACGACAGTGCCCGTGACCACCGTTCCCGTTCCCGAGGGGCCGACTCCGATAGAATTCACGTACGAAAGCAAGAATCTCGCCTTCTCACCGAGCGCTCCTTATGCGTTTATCGTGGATCTTGAGACAAACACGATGATATATACAAAGGGCGGAATGAACGACAAGATATACCCCGCAAGCGTAACAAAGCTTCTTACCGCTATCGTGGCGCTTGATAACTGTGCGGAGGACGTTAAGTTTACGGTCGGAGACGAGAGAACCTTCCCCGCGTACGACGCGTCTGTTGCAGGACTCGTAAAAGGAGACGTGCTCACCCTTTCGGATCTTCTCTACGGCTTGCTTCTCCCGTCCGGCTCGGATGCATCCTACACGATAGCTACCGGCGTCGGCAGAATGATAGCAAACGATCCCTCGCTTTCTCCTTGGGCGGCGAAGGAGGTGTTCGTTGCCGAGATGAACAAGTATGCGAAGAGCATCGGTATGATGTCCTCGAACTTCACCTGTCCCGACGGATACCACAATAACAACCACTACAGCACTCCCGAGGATCTCGCGCGCCTCTGCAGCGTTGCGGCGACGGATAAGCGCGTCACGAAATATACGTCGGCTTACACCGCTACCGTCGTGCTTGAGGGCGGAAAGATAATCACCTGGAAGAACACGAACGCTCTGCTCAATTCTATGGGCGCGTACTACGTTCCCTTCGCAAACGGACTCAAGACGGGCACCACCGACGAGGGCGGCTACTGCCTTACCGCGTCCGCGCTTATAAAGGGGAAGAGATATCTCGTCGGAATCTTCAAGGCGTCAGGTACAACGGCACGTTTCAAGGATGCATACGATGCATTCTCGTTGCTCGAAACAGCATAATTACCAAAAATAAAGGGTGCTTTTGGTGAAAAGTGACCCGAAAAATGTGAAAAATCACGAAATTTTACTTAAAATACGGTCAAAAGCGACTATTGCAGGGTGTTTTCAGGCGAAAACACCCTGATTTTTGTATATTATGCATATAACTTTTTGCCAAAAGGCTCAAAAGTTCTCCCTTTTGCATATTGAATAATGGACACAATTGTGATATAATATATAAGCTTGATGTGCGTTGAAGCGAAAGGTTGCTGCATATTGCAGGTAATTTTCGTGGAGTATGTCCGAAGAATCGGGCGAAAGGATAGCTTTCTGACCGAGAAGTACGTTTCGAGCGCCTCTTTCCGAGATTTGCGCTGTCGCAAAAGGGTTGTGTTGTTGCGATGTGTGAATGTCGGTTTTTCAAGGGGAATGGCACGGAACGCACGGAATCGTGTACAGTGCTTTCCGGGTTTAAACGCAGCGGAACAAACCCATCCGCCGGGCGAAAATCTAACAGGAGGCTAAAGCAAATGGCAACAGAAAAGACCAGAATCAGACTCAAGAGCTACGACAGTAAGCTCATCGATGCGGCTGCAGCGAAGATCGTTGAAGCGGCAAAGAGAAGCGGAGCACAGGTTTCCGGTCCTATCCCGCTTCCCACAGAAAGAGAGATCATCACGATCCTCCGCGCTGTGCATAAGTATAAGGATAGCCGCGAACAGTTCGAGCGCCGTACACACAAGAGACTGATAGACGTTATCCGCCCGTCAAAGAAGTTCATTGACGAGCTCCAGAACGTCGAATTGCCCGCAGGTGTAGAGATAGACCTTAAGGTCTGATAGGGCAAAAAACAAAAACAAACAACAACCCACAGGGTTGCTGTGAGTCAAGTTGGCGCTTTCCGAGAGGAAAAATTCAAAACGTCAACCAATAACCACAGGAGGTTCATTATGAAAAAGGGTATTATCGGTAAGAAGATCGGTATGACACAGATCTTCGATGAAGTCGGAAACGTAATTCCGGTAACGATAATCAAGGCAGGCCCCTGCGTAGTAGCGCAGAAGAAGACTGTCGAGAACGACGGTTATGACGCCGTACAGCTCGGTTTTGAGGAAGTTAAGGAAAAACACCTCACCAAGGCTGAAAAAGGTCATTTCGAAAAGGCAGGAGTTGCTCTTAAGAGACATCTCAAGGAGTTCAGACTCGATGACGTATCCGCAATCAACGTCGGTGACGTAATATCCGCCGATACCTTCGCCGCAGGCGACAAGGTCGACGTAACAGGTATTACAAAGGGTCACGGTTACACGGGTGCGATCAAGAGATGGAATCTCCACATGCTCGGTAAGACCCACGGTATCGGTCCTATCCACCGTCAGTCGGGTTCTATGGGCGTAATCGACCCCGCAAGAATCTTCAAGAACAAGAAGATGGCAGGTCAGTACGGTAACGAACAGGTAACTGTTCTCAATCTCAGTGTAGCAAAGATCGACGCGGAGAACAACCTCATCGCAGTAAAGGGAGCTATCCCCGGTGCGAAGGGCGGAATCGTATTCCTCCGTGATTCGGTTAAAGCATAAGCGGAAGGAGGAAGAATAAATGCCAAGCATTAAAGTATTGAATATGGCAGGCGCAGAGGTAGGAGCTCTCGAGCTTTCCGATAAGGTATTCGGCGCAGAAGTAAACAAAGCAGTCCTCCATGCCGCAGTAAGAGCATTCTTACTCAACCAGAGACAGGGTACACAGTCAACACTTACCAGAACAGAGGTAAGCGGCGGCGGTAAGAAGCCCTGGAGACAGAAGGGCACCGGACGTGCACGTCAGGGCTCAACACGCGCACCGCAGTGGACACACGGCGGAATCGCACTCGGACCTAAGCCTCGCGACTATAGGACCGATATGAACAAGAAGACCAAGAGAGTAGCACTCTTCTCCGCTCTCAGCGATAAGGTTGCAGAAGGCAAGCTTATAGTTGTAGACAGCATCGTATCCGAGGAGTACAAGACGAAGACCATGACTGCAATGCTCAACGCAGTAAAGGCTGAGGGAAAGACACTCGTTGTTCTCCCTGAGGTTAGAACCTACGTTGTAAAGAGCCTTGCAAACATCGCAAAGGTAAAGTCCACGCTTTGCACCACTCTCAACGTATACGACATCCTCAATGCAGATACTCTTGTAGTGGATAAGGCTGCAATAGAAAAGATCGAGGAGGTTTACGCAAGATGAAAATGGTACAGGATATCATCGTAAGGCCGCTCATCACAGAAGCGAGCATGGATATGTTGGAGCAGAAGAAGTACTGCTTCGAGGTACTCAAGAGCGCAACAAAGCCCGAGATCGCAAATGCGGTAGAGGTTATGTTCGGAGTAAAGGTAAAGTCGGTTAACACGATCAACATGAAGAAGAAGCCGAAAAGACTCGGTATGCACGCAGGATACACTTCTGCATGGAAGAAGGCTATAGTTCAGCTTACAGCAGATTCCAAGGCAATTGAGTTCTTTGAAGGACTTAACTGAGAGTAGGAGGAAGACAGAATGCCTACAAAGAAGTATAAGCCTACGACACCCTCGAGAAGACATATGTCGGTTCCCACGTTTGAGGAGCTTACAAAGTTCGAGCCCGAGAAGAGTCTCGTAGTAGTAAAGAAAAAGAATTCCGGTCGTAACAACAACGGCCGCATCACAGTACGTCACAGAGGTGGCGGAAACAAGGTAAAGTACCGTTTGGTCGACTTCAAGAGACCTACGGGTAAGGCAGAAGTAATCGGCGTTGAGTACGACCCCAACAGAACCTCTTACATCGCTCTCCTTGAGAACGAAGAAGGCGTAAAGAGCTACATCATAGCTCCCCAGGGTCTCACAAACGGCGACGTGGTTTACAGCGGCGAAGGTGCAGATATTAAGCCGGGTAACACACTTCCCATTGCAAGCATCCCCACAGGTACTCTTATCCACAACATCGAGCTTTACCCCGGTAAGGGCGGCCAGCTTGTTCGTTCCGCAGGTGCTGCAGCACAGCTCATCTCCAAGGAGAACGGCATAGCACAGGTAAGACTCCCCTCCGGCGAGGTAAGAATCATAAGACTCGATTGCAAGGCAACTATCGGTCAGGTAGGTAACCTTGAGCACGACACAGTAAAGGTCGGTAAGGCAGGTAAGACAAGACATAAGGGCTTCCGTCCCACAGTTCGCGGTTCCGTAATGAACCCCTGCGATCACCCTCACGAAGTCGGAGGCCAAGCGGTCTTAGGAAGACA